>JBEBJW010000176.1:0-9114 GCA_040079715.1 Myxococcota bacterium
AGGACGCGCTGCTCGTCGCCGCGGTCGCCCTGACCGACCGGTCCGGGGCGGCCGGGTCGGCGGCGAGCAGCAGCCCGAGATCGTGGGCGTCGAGCGCGCGGCTGACCACCCCGCCGAGGACCGGGTCCGCGAGCGCGACCGCGAGCCGAGCCCCCTCGCACACGGTGTCCGCCTCGGGGTGGTGGATCAAGCCGGCGGCGAGGCCCACCGCGAGCCGATGATCGAGCAGGCCGTCGCGGACGAGGCCGCAGACCCACTCGGCCGGTCGCTGCCCCGCCACGACCGCGCCGGACACCGGTCCCGCGTCGGCGCGGACCAGGGCGGCGAGCGCGGGCGGGTCCGCGAGCCGGTGCGGGCCGACGGTGAGCGGGAACGACACGCTCCCCGATATCCCGGCCGGTGCTACCGAGGCGCCGGCTGGATCACGCCGACCGTCGCGCCCTGCCGATCCGCGACCACCGCGAACGTGCCGATCCCGTCGACGGTCATCGGCTCGGCGTGGACCGCGCCGCCGTGCTTCCGGACGTTCGCCACGACGGAGGCCACGTCGGCGACCTCGAGGTACACGAGCCACATCGGCGGCACCTTCGGGTCGTGCGACGCCATGATCCCGGCCATCTGGCGCTCCCCGACGGTCAGCAGGTGGTACGGGCCCTGCGCCATCTGCGACAGCTGGTGGCCGAACCCGAACACCTTCTGGTAGAACGCCGCCGATGCCCCGGCGTCCTTCGCCCACAGCTCGACCCAGTGCACCCCGGTGGCGCCGTTGTCGTCACCGTCCTTGCCGTGCCACAGGTTGAACGTGGCCCCGCCCGGATCCGCGACCAGCGCGAACACGCCCATCCCGATGTCGGTCGGGGGCACGAGCACCCGCCCGCCGTTCGCGGTGACCGCCGCCGCCTTGGCCGCCACGTCGTCGACCGACAGGTACGCGGTCCACTGGGGCGGGACCCCGTCCATCTGCGGCGCCACCACGCCCCCGATCGTCGCTGCGCCGCGGTTCAGCATCAGGTACGTCCCGTCGCCCGCCGCCATCTGCGACGTGCCGAGGCCGGCCACCGCGGTCCAAAACGCCTTCGCGTCGTCGACGTTCGGCGTCACGAGCTCGAACCACACGAACTTGCCGTACGAATAGGCCATCCGATCCTCCCGTCCGGGCACCTCGCCCGGGTTCGTGGAGTGACGGGCGACCGGTCCCGGGATCGACATCCGGCAGAATCTTTCCCAGAATCAGCCCCTCGTGTCGATCCGCCGGATCTCGATCGTCATGTTCCCGGGACCGGACCACCGGACCCACACCGAGGAGGACGAGTGCAGTACCTGCTGTTGATCTACGAGGACGAGTCCGTGTGGACCACCCGGTCCGAGGCCGACAACCAGGCGATGATGGGGGCGTACTTCAAGTACACCGAGGAGCTGAAGGCCGCGGGCGTGTACCGCGCGGGCGAGGCGCTCCAGCCGATCGCGTCCGCCACCACCGTGAGGGTCCGCGGCGGGCGCACCACCACCACCGACGGCCCGTTCGCCGAGACGAAGGAGCAGCTCGGCGGGTTCTACCTGATCGACGCCCCGACCCTCGACGAGGCGCTCCACTGGGCCGCCCGGCTGCCGGCCTCCGCCACCGGATCGGTCGAGGTCCGCCCGATCATGAGCTTCGGGTGAGCCAGACCCCGGGCGGGTGGCTCGAGGCCCGCCGGGCGGTCGAGGACGTCGTGCGGGCCCACGCCGGCCGGGTGGTCGGCGGGCTCGTCCGGTACTTCGGCGAGTTCGCCCTCGCCGAGGACGTGTTCCAGGAGGCGGTCGCGACCGCGCTCGAGCGGTGGCCGGTCGACGGCGTGCCGCGGAACCCGGCGGGGTGGATCGTCACCGCCGCCCGCCGCAAGGCGCTCGATCGGCTGCGCCGCCGGTCGACCCGGACGAGCAAGGAGGCCGACCTCGTCCTGGTCGAGCGGCTGGAGCGCGACACCGCCGGGCCGGACGTCGAGGACCACGAGATCCCCGACGAGCGCCTGGCGCTGATGTTCACCTGCTGCCACCCCGCGCTGTCCGAGGAGGCGCGGGTCGCGCTGACCCTGCGGACGCTCGGCGGCCTGTCGACGCCAGAGATCGCCCGCGGGTTCCTGGTCCCCGAGGCGACGGTCGCGCAGCGGATCGTCCGCGCGAAGGCGAAGATCGTCGACGCGGGGATCCCGTTCGCGGTCCCCGGCCGCGACGCGCTGCCGGAGCGGCTCCAGTCGGTGCTCGCGGTGCTGTACCTCGTGTTCAACGAGGGGTACGCCGCGACCCGCGGGACCCTGGTGCGGTCGGACCTGTGCGCCGAGGCGATCCGGCTCGCGCGCCTCGCGGCGGAGCTGGTCGCGGACGAGCCCGAGGCCCGCGGGCTGCTCGCCCTGATGCTGCTCCACGACAGCCGCCGCGACACCCGCCTCGACGCCGACGGCGCGCTGGTCACGCTCGAGCACCAGGATCGCGCCCGGTGGGATCGGGCCGAGATCGACGAGGGCCGGCGGCTGGTCCACGCCGCGCTGACCGAGCGGCGCCCGGGTCCGTACCAGCTCCAGGCGGCGATCGCCGCGCTGCACGCCGAGGCGCCGACCCCCGAGGCGACCGACTGGTGGCAGATCGTCGGCCTGTACACCGCGCTGTGGTCGCTCCACCCGACCCCGGTGATCCTGCTGAACCGCGCCGCCGCGGTGGCGATGGCCGGCGGGCCGGAGCTCGGCCTCCGCCTGATGGCCGAGGTCGCCGCGCCCCTCGACGGGTACCACCTGTTCCACGCGGGGCGCGCCGATCTGTTGCGCCGCCTCGGACGGGACGCGGAGGCGGCGGAGGCGTACCGCCGGGCGCTCGCGCTCGCCTCGAACGCGCCCAGCCGGCGCGCCAGGAACCGGCGCTCCACGTCGTTCGAGGCGAGCGCGAGCGGGCCGGGATCGGGGACCGGGCGGGCCGGACCGACATCGGATTGACGCGACGCGCGGGTGTGCTGCTAGATTCTCGGCGTGCTCCAGATCGGGTCGAAGGTCGGTCGGTACCAGGTCGAATCGCTGATCGGCGAGGGTGACCTCGCGTCGACCTGGAAGGTGTCGGCGAGCGGCGCGACGTACGCGCTGCGGGTCCTCGTCGTGCGCGACCAGGGGTTCCGCGAGCGCCTGTGGCGGGCGAGCACCGCCCAGGCGAACGTCGATCACCCGAACCTGCTGCGGGTCGTCGACGTGATCGAGGCGGACGGCTCCCCGGGGGTCGTGACCGAGTTCGTCGAGGGCACGGACCTCGAGACGTGGATCGCGGCCGGTCCGCACCGGATCGCCGAGGTGCTGACCCTGTTCCACCAGATGGTGGCCGGGGTCCGCGCCGCGCACGCCGCCGGGTTGCTCCACCGGAACCTCAAGCCGAGCAAGGTGCTGATCGGCCGCGAGCCGGACGGCGCCCCGCGGGTCCGGATCGCGGACTTCCTGCTCGGGAAGGTCCGGTCGACCGCCGGGGCCGGGGCGGCGGTCACCCAGCTCGGCACCACGTTCGGCACGCCGCAGTACATGTCGCCCGAGCAGTTCCGCGGCGCCGCGTCGGTCGACGAGCGGGGAGACCTGTTCGCGCTCGGGTGCCTGCTGTACGAGATGGCGACGGGACAGCGGGCGTTCGACGGGCCGAACCTGCTCGAGGTCTACCAGCAGGTCTCGAACTGCCAGTACCGCCCGGTGAACGAGGCGCGCGCGGGCCTGCCGAAGTGGGTCGGCGACGTGGTCGGCGGGCTGCTGAAGCCCGAGCCGGCGGACCGGATCCAGACGGCGGATCTCCTGCTGGCGAAGATCCGCGCGATCGAGGCGGCGATGATCCCGGCGACCCCGCCGCCGTCGCCGACCCCGCGCCCGGCGCCTCCGCTGTCGGTGCCGAAGCCGGCGGGCCAGCGCCCGTCGGGCAACAAGCGGGCGAACCCGACGATCACCCCCACCCCGTCGACGTACTCCGCCGAAGACAGCGACGACGAGCTGCCGGCGCCGCCCCACCGCCCGACGGTGCTGCTGGTCACCGCGGCGCTGATGGTCGGGCTGACGATCGGCCTCGGGTTCGTGGTCGCGATCGGGGCGGTCGCCGCGTGGTGGCTCGGCGGTCGGTGAGCAGGTAGAAGCCCGGTCCGACAGCGGAGGTCGATCGTGGCCGTGACCGGGACCGAGCGGCGGTGGCTGCTCGACATGACGCCCTACCAGTGGACGGTGCTGTTCGCCGCCTGGCTCGGGTGGGGGTTCGACGTGTTCGACGGCCTCCTGTTCAACTTCGTCGCGCCGAGCTGCGTGCCGGTGCTGCTCGGGATCCCGCTCGGCACACCGGAGGCGCGGTCTGCGACGCTGCTGTGGACCGGCGTGCTGTCGTCGGTGCTGCTGCTCGGGTGGGCGGTCGGCGGGATCGTGTTCGGGCGGGTCGCCGATCGGCTCGGGCGGACGCGGACCCTGCTGCTGACGATGCTGCTGTACTCGCTCGGGACCGCGGCGTGCGCGGCGGCGCCGAACATCTGGGTCCTGCTCGCGTGCCGGATCGTCGCGAGCCTCGGGATCGGCGGGGAGTGGGCGGCGGGCGCGTCGATGGTCGCCGAGGTCGTGCCGGAGAACCGGCGGGTCGAGGCGGGCGCGCTGCTGTACACCTCCGCCCCGGTCGGCCTGTTCCTCGCGACCCAGGTGACCTGGTTCGTCCAGGGGTACGCGCTGCCCGGCGACCCCGAGTGGTCGTGGCGGATCGTGTTCCTGACCGGGCTCGTCCCTGCGGCGGTGGCGCTCGCAGTCCGGTGGTTCGTCGAGGAGCCGGAGCGGTGGAAGGCGGTGTCGACCACGTCCGCGCCGACCCTCGCCGACCTGTTCACCCCGGCGGTGCGGTGGCGGACGCTGTCCGGCCTCGGGACCGCGGTGGTGGCGCTCGTGATGTGGTGGAGCTGCAACGCGTTCATCCCGGTGGTGGCGAACGGCCTGGCGGAGGTCGAGGCGCACGCGCGCGGGCTCGAGCCGGCCGCGACCACCGCGCTCAAGGAGAGCTGGAAGGCGCTGTCGACCAACGCGTTCAACCTCGGCGGCCTGATCGGCACGCTGCTGACGGTCCCGATCAGCAACTGGTTCGGCCGCCGGACGATGTTCGGGGTGTACTTCGCCCTGTCGGCGGTGGCGATCTTCGCGGCGTTCGTCCCGCCGTTGTCGCCGGAGGTCCGGCTGTGGATGTACTTCCCGATCGGCCTGACGGTGTTCGGGGTGTTCGGGAGCTTCACCTACTACCTGCCGGAGCTGTTCCCGACGCGCCTCCGGGGCACCGGCGCCGGGTTCTGCTACAACGCCGGGCGGATCGTGGCGGCGTGCGGCCCGTTCCTGGTCGGTGGGATCGCGTCGCGGGGGGCGGACGCGCTCGGGACGGCGCTGACGCTGCTCGGGTGGGTCGCGGTGGCGCCGCTGCTCGGCCTCGGGTTCCTCCCGTGGGTGATCGAGACCCGCGGCCAGCCCCTCCAGGACTGAGCCGGACCCCGGACGGAGGCCGACGGCGAGCGGAGCGAGCCGGGGCGCCCTGCATGGTCCGGGCCTCCGCCCCACCCCCTTCGGGACAACTTGTAGCCGTCCACGCCCGCGTCGACCGACTCAGCCCGTGGTCTCGTCGATCAGGCGGTCGAGATCGTCGCGGGTCACCGCCCAGTCGGTCGGGCCGCGGACGCCGTCGTCGCCGATCCGGGTCCGCCGGATCGTGGTCCGGGACGGCTCCACGTCGGCCTCGAAGTACTCCCGGCCGCGCAGCTCGTCCGGGCGGGTCCGGAGCCGCGCGCCGCCGAGCTCGGGGGCGACCTCGACCGGCTCCAGCCGATCCGGCAGCGCCCGGAGCCGATCCGGCAGGGCCCGCGCCTCGCCGACCACGTCCACCGGCCGCTCGCGCACCACCCGGAGCGCCCGGATCCGGACCCCGAGGCGGTCGACGTCGACCACGTCGACCTCGGCCGTCGATCCCGGGCGCGCGACCCGCACCGTCCCTCCGCCCGCCGGAGCCTGGTCCAACGCGTCGTCCAGCGCCCCGTTCCGGTCGCTCATGCAGGTTCCTCCTCGAGTTTTTCGCGCTTGATCCGCTTGACCTCGGACCCGTCGTGCGACAGCCGGATCGGCTTGCCCTCGATCGTGGTGTCGAGGTGGACCGGGCGGTTCCACAGGGCCACCAGGTTCGCGAGGGTGACCTGGGCCCAGTCGAGCTGGATGTCGACCCCCTCGTGCTGGTGCCACAGCCGCAGCTCGCCGCGGTTCGCGTGGTTCGCGTCGACCACGTACACCCGGGGCGTGCCGCGGGTCGCGAGCATCATCAGGAGCTGCTTCTTCACGTCCTCGAACTCGCGCGAGTCGATCACCCACTCGCCGGCCTTCGGGTCGAACTTGGTGGTGAAGAACCCCTGCTCCCGGCAGAAGTCGGCGGTGAGGAACGTGTCGAGGAACGTGATGTCGTTGTGGGTGCGGCGGACCTCGAAGATCTTCTCCCGCCCGAGCCCGGCGCCGGTGTCCCACTTCCGCTGCTCGCGCGGATCCTCGCACTCCATCCACTCTTTGCCGAACCGCCCCCGGTTCCACCGGTCCTCGATGTGCCGGAACAGCTCGACGCCCATCTTGTACGGGTTGAGCCGGCCGGGCTGCTGGTACACCGTGCCGGAGTGGTGATCGGCGTAGTCGACCACCTCCGAGTCCGACAGGATGTGGCGGGTCATCAGCTTGGTGTGCCAGTAGGTGGCCCACCCCTCGTTCATGATCTTGGTCTGGCCCTGCGGGGCGAAGTAGTACGCTTCGTCCCGGATCATCTGCATGACCTCCTGCTTCCACCGCGGGAGAGGCGCGTGCTGCAGGATGAACCCCATCACGTCGCGGACGGGCTCCTCGGGGAACGAGCGCATCTTCTTGAGCTCGTCCGCCTTCTTCTTCCGCTGGGCCGCCAGGAACTCCGGCGGGTTGATGTGCGGGTCCATGTACGACTTCGCCGGGAGCTTGCCGATCCGGCCGTCTTCCTCGACCTTCTCGATCTCCTCCTCGGTCGACTCCCGGCTGCGCTTGATGTGCGTGATGTACGGGTCGATCAGGTTGTCGATCGACAGGCACTGGTCGATGAACGCCTCGACCTCGGTCTGGCCCTGGCGGTCCATGATGCCGCGGACCTTGGTGGCGTGGTTCGCCATCTGGTCGAGCATCTTGCGGTTCGTGTGGGCGAACCACAGGTTGTTCTTGAAGAAGTCGACGTGGCCGTACACGTGGGCCATCACCAGCTTCTGGTCGACGATCAGGTTGTTGTCGAGGAGGTACGCGTACGACGGGTCGGTGTTGATCACCATCTCGTAGATCTTCGACAAGCCGTACTCGTACGACTTCTGCATCTCGATGTACTCCATGCCGTACCGCCAGTGCGGGTACCGCGTCGGGAACCCCCCGTACGCGGCCAGCATGTTCATCTCCTCGTACGTGACCATCTCGAACACGACGTCGAAGAAGTCGAGCCCGTAGCTCCGCGCGAGCGCGGCGATCTCGTCGCGGGCCTCGGTGAGTCCCGACGGGAGCTGGCGCCCTTCGCGGAGCATCCGGCTGCTGGTGTGGCCCATCTGGCCTGTCTCCTCGGGTGATCGACCCCCGTCCCCGCGGCGCCCACCGGACCGGTGAGGCCGCCCGGTGGGGCCCGTTCGACGGCTTCGTGGTGAAACGAGAGCGCGGCCGTGTTCCGCGGCCCGCGCCACGCCCGCGGCAGGTCCGTGGGCGCCTCGGGCGCGAGCGGCGATGAGGTGGTCGTTCTACGGATATTGTGACCCGTCCGGGCCCGGTCCGCCCGTCTCGGCTGGGGGTCGAGGCCAGGACGGCCGCCCGGACGCCGATCGCGGCGCGGTGGACCCGCAGCGCCGGCGGAGCGTGGATCGCCCCCGGCGGCGCCGCGGCCCTCACCAGATCCTGGACACGCCGTACGCGTCGAGCTGCGCGTCACGGCTCACCAACGCCAACCCCTCGACCCGAACCTGCGCCACGAGCAGCCGGTCGAACGGGTCCCGGTGGTGGAACGGCAGGTGCTCGACCTCGGCGGCGTGGTCCGGGCGCACGTCCAGCAGGCTCAGGCCGCAGGCCGGCAGCGTGTCCCGCACCAATCGGCCGAGCGGCACCCCGAGGACCAGCTTGCCCATGGACGACTTGATCGCCATCTCCCACACCGTCGCCACCGACACCCACCGCTCCCGCCCGGGGTCGGTGAGGGCGAGGCGGGCGGCGGGGCCGAGCCGATCCGGGTCCGACAGGGCCCACAGCAGGGTGTGGGTGTCGAGCAACAAGCCGCTCACCGGTACGCCGCGAAGTCGTCGAGCGGAGCATCGAAGTCGTCGGACAGCGTGATCCGCCCCGCCAGCGCCCCGAGCTGCATCCCGCGTCGCTCCTGATCGACCGCGACCAGCCGGACCAGCGGCCGGTCCCGCCGGGCGATCACGATCTCTTCGCCGCGCAGCGCCCGATCGACCAGGTCCGACAGCTCGGCCTTCGCCTGGGCGATGTTGATCCGAGTCATGGTCACCTCGAGATGACCATAACTGTCCGGCGCTACAGCGGCACGATCTCGATCGACACCGGGACGCCGGTGGACGGGCGCTCCCAATCCGGCGGATCGACGGGCGCGGGCGGCTCGGGCGGCTCGGGCGGCTCGGGCGGCTCGGGCGGCTCGGGCGCGAACCACACCGACGGCGGCGGCCCCCGACGGGCGCGGCGCTCCCACCGGTCCGCCCGCTCGGCCATCCGGTCGGCGTACGCCTCCTGCGCGTCGGCGTACCGCTCCTGGACCTCGGCGAACTGCTCCTGCGCGATGGCGAACTGCTCCTGCGCCTCGGCGATCTGCTCCTGACGGTCGGCCTCGGCCTCGGCCCGGTCGGCGGCGGCTGCCTCCCACGCGGCGTCGAACTCGGCCTGCCAGTCTTCGGCCGCGGTGGCCCACTCGGACTCCCAGTCCTCCGCGACCGAGCCCCACTGGGCCGCCCAGTCCGCCGCAGCGAGCGCGCTCGCCTCCGCGTCGACCTGGGCGAACCGGCTGTGGGCGCGGATCTGGACCCCGTCGCCGCACACGACCACCCGGCTGTCGCCGTCGTCGAACGTCCGGCAC
>JBEBJW010000177.1:0-9099 GCA_040079715.1 Myxococcota bacterium
GGAGCCAGCCGCGCCCGTCCCCGCGCCGGAGGTACCGGCCGCACCAGCGCCCGCGGTCGAGGTGGTCGGGGTGACGTTCGAGTCGACCCGCCCGGGGGCGGCGGTGTACCTCGACGGGGTGCTGATCGGGCGGACCCCGGTCCGCGATCACCTCGCCGCGGCGGGCACCCACGAGCTGCGGCTGACCCAGGACGGCCGCGCGCTGACCCGCGAGATCCGCGTCGGCGGGCGGCGCGGGAGCACCCGGTTCAGTTGGGGCGACGACGACCAGCTCCTCGCGCGGTAGCGATCGGCACGGGAGCGACGATCACGGTCCCCGAACCGACGGACGGGCCTCACGGGCAAGGGCAAGGTCACGGGCAGGGGACCTGGCGTGCGAGGTCCGCGGCGAAGAACCCGTCGCAGTCGTCGCGGTGGGGCCAGGTGCGGACGGGCGCGCGCGCGGCGCGGAACCCGGGGTGCTCGGCGAGGAACCCGTCCACCACCTGCTCGCCCTCGTCCGCGAGCACCGAGCAGGTCGCGTACACGAGGTGCCCGCCGGGCGCGACCCACCGGGCCGCCTCGGCGAGGATCCGCTGTTGGAGCTCGGCGTGGCGGGCGATCCCGGCGTCGTCGAGCTGCGCCCGGTGCTCGGGGTGCCGCCGGAGGACCCCGCTGCCGGTGCACGGCGCGTCGACCACCACCCACGGCGCGGGCGTCAGGCCGGTCGCGGGGGCCCGATGGACCGGGATCCGCACCCCGGCCCGGCGCGCGCGGCGGGTCAGCTCGTCGAGCGCGCCGGCGCGGACGTCGACTGCGACCACCGGCAGCCCGGCCGCGGCGAACGCCAGCGCCTTGCCTCCCGCCCCGGCGCAGGCGTCGATCACCGGCCCGTCCGCGCCGATCCACGCCACCAACCGCTGGCTCCCCTCGTCCTGGACCTCGAACCACCCGTCGCGGAACGCCGCGGTCGCCTCGAGGTTCGGTCGCCCGTCGACCCGCAGCCCGTCCGGGACCGCGTCGAGCGGGGTCGCCGCGATCCCGTCCCCGCCGAGGCGATCCGCCAGCGCCGCCCGGGTGCACCGGCGTCGGTTCGCGCGGATCACCAGCGGCGCGCGCCGATCCCCGGCCTCCAGCAGCGCCGCCGCCTCGTCCGGACCGAGCTGCGCGACCAACCGACGCGCGAACCCCGGCGGCACGCCGTGCCGGAGCGCCAGCCGCTCGGCCGGGGCCAGCCCGGCGCCGACCGCATCCCACCCCGCGACCACCGCGTCCCACGGCCCGGGGCGCTCGGCCGCGGCCAGCGCCGGATCGAGCCCGCGCCGGACCAGCCACCCGAGCCACCACGCGGTCGGATCGTCCGTCCCGAGCAGCGCCGCCGACCGCGGACCGTCGCGGAGCAGCCCGTACAGCGCGTCCTGGACCAGCCGGCGCTCGGCCGAGTGCAGCGCCCGCGCCTCGCGGAGCCCGGCGGCGAACACCACCCCGGCCCGCAGCGGGTCCGCCACCGCCCGGTCCCACAGCGCGAGCGCGGTCCCGCGGATCCGCCCCGGTCGGGCGGCCCGGGCCAACAGGCGCGGATCGTCGCTCACCGGGGGGTGAGGTCCGCGGACTCGTCGAACGACAGCGGGACCGCGCCGAACGGCGTGCCGACCGACAGGTCGCCGGTCAGGCGGACCTTCAGCGGCGCGTTCTTGGTCAGCGCGTCGACCACCGCGGTGCCGAGGCCGAGCAGCTTCACGTCGACCGGGATCGTCACCGTGTCCGCGCCGGACAGCGGCCCGACCTTCACGTCGCCCGACGCCACGTCGCTGCCGGCGAGCTTCAGGTCGTACCCGAACGCATCGAACGTCAGCGCGGACCCCTGCTCGGTCGTCATCCCGAGGTCGATCGCGAGCGACGCGGTCTGGTGGAGCACGTCGAGCCGCTCGACCCGGAGGGCCTTCAGCGAGAACTTCGGGGCGTGGAGGGCCGGCAGCGCGCCCGCGTGGTGGACCGGGATCGACGCCGGACCGACCGGCGTGTCGAACCCGAGGTCGACGTCGAGCGTGTACGGCAGCTCGTCCTTGCCCTGGGCGTCGGTGACGACCGAGAACGCGTCGACGAACTTCACCGACACCGGGATCCGGACCTTGCTGGTCTCGGACGCGCCGATCGAGACGCCGTCGGAGTCGGTCCCGTCGAGGAACGGGTGACCGGCGAGCCCGAGCTTCCAGTCGGTCTTCGCGACCGACAACCCCACCGGGTACGGGTTGGTCACGTCGAGCACGAACGTGGTGTCGACCTTCGAGAAGTCCACGTGGTCGACCTTGAGGTTCGCGAACTGCACCACCGGCAGCAGCTCCTTCAGGTCCGGCAGGTTCTGGACCGACTTGCAGCCCCCGCCCCAGACCGCCCAGATCGGCCAGCTCGGCACCACCAGCCACCACACACGGTTCACGCGGCCTCCGCGGTCCGGTCGTATCTCGGCCGGGCGGCGATCGCGCGCGGCCCCCGGGCCGTCGACGAGGTGGCTGCGGGCGACGCGGGCGGCTAAACTGCCCGTTCGTGTCGGTCACGCGGCGATGGGGATCCTTTCCCCGCCGTGCGGTGACTGTTCATCGACGCAGCTCGCGGTTGGAGGGTCGACGTGCGGTGGTGGCTCATGCTCCCGGTGGGAGCCCTCGGGTGTGGCGGCAAGGACGAGACGGACACGACGCCTCCGACCGACGAGACCGACACGGACTCGGACTCGGACTCGGACTCCGACAGCGACGCCGACGCGGACGCCGACGCCGACGCCGACGCCGACGCGGACCCCGGGCAGACCGGGTCGATGCGGGTGGTGAACCTGTCCGAGGCGATCGGGGAGATCGCGCTGTTCGTCGACCCCGACCCGAACCCGAAGTCGCTGATCCCGGTGCTGACCGGCACGCCGTGGCGGGCGTTCCCGTCCGGGGCCCACCACGTGATGATCTCGCCGAACGGCACACCGCCGGACGCGAACTCGCCCGCGGTCGATCTGACGATCGACGTGAACCGGTTCTACACCGGCGCCGTGTTCGGGCCGGCCGACGACGTCCGGTTCATCGCCGGGATCGACGACATCACCGCGCTCGGCGCGATGCAGTCGCGGTACGTGTTCCTGAACGCGATCGTCGGCTCGCCGGGGATCGGGGTGCTGGACATCGAGGGCGACGCGGTCCTCACCGCGAACCTGTCGTACGGCGACCTGTACGACGCAGACCTCGAGGGCTCGGCGCGGTCGTTCGGGCTCGACACCAACGGCAACGGCCTCGCCGATCGGTCGTACGCGATCGACCAGGTCGGCCAGAACTACGTGGTCCCGGTGCACTTCACCACCCAGGGCGCCACGATCGTGGCCTGCGTGTACACGCCGAACGGCGACGTGGTCGTGCTCCAGCCGACCCTGATCGACGACGGCGGCGGCACCACGACCACCACCACCACTGGCGGCACCACCACCACCACCGGCGGCACCACCACCACCGGCGGCACCACCGGCGACACCGGCCCGTGATCCGCGCAGTCCTCGCCGGGAGCGTCGGGCTCACCGGCTGCCTCACCCTCGCCGGCGGGCTCGCGGGCTGCTCCGGCTCCGACGACCCGTTCGAGCCGGGGCCGGGCACCGACACCGAGGATCCCGGCGCGGGGGTCGCGTTCGTCGGCGCGATCGCGCTGTCGGCGAACCCGAACCCGGACGCGCCGCTCGCGGTGCACCTGGTGGCCGAGACCGATCGGCCCGCGACCCTCGCGGTGTCGGTCGAGGCCAGCGGCCGGACCTGGGGGTGGGATCTCCCCGAGGGCACGGTCCACGACCGGTGGCTCGACCGGTGGCGGGCCGGCGAGGTCCACCACGTCACGGTGACCGCCACCGCCGCCGACGGCTCGACCGCGACGTCGACCCTCGACTGGACCGCGGCCACCGCCCCGGCGGAGCTGTCCGGCTGGACGGTCACCAGCGCCGATCCGGCCGCGACCGAGCCCGGGATCACCGTGTTCCCGATCAGCGAGATCCAGGGCGACGCGTGGCTCGTCGGGGTCGACGTCGACGGGGCGCTGGTGTACGCCCAGCACCACGACCTGCCGATCCGCGAGTTCGAGCGGCTGTCCACCGGCAACGTCGCGGTGATCGCCGACGAGGACGGGCTGTACGAGTTCTCCCCGGACGGCGCGATCGTCGCCGAGTGGCACCCGGGGCTGCACGTCCCGCCCGGCGCCGGCGGCGTCGTGCTCGACGGGATGGGCTCGCTCCACCACGACTTCGGCGAGCTGCCGGACGGCTCGCTGTACGCGCTGAGCGTCGACCTGCGGACGGTCGACGGGTACCCGACGTCCGAGACCGACCCCGACGCCCCGCGGGTGACCGCGCAGGTGGTGGGCCAGTCGGTGGTCACGTTCACCCGCGACGGCGCCGTCACCCAGACCCTGAACCTGCTCGACGTGCTCGACCCGACCCGGATCGCGTACGACGCGGTGGTGTCGCGGTACTGGGAGGAGTACTTCACGCCGTCGGTCCAGCCGCGGGACTGGGGCCACGCGAACGCGGTCCTGTACGACCCCACCGACGACACGTTCGTGGTCGGTCTGCGCCACCAGGACGTGCTGGTGAAGCTGTCCCGCGCGACCGGCGAGGTGGTGTGGATCCTCGCCCCGCCGGCGAACTGGACCCCCGCCCTCGAAGCCCTCCGGCTCCAGCCGGCGGACGGCGGGTCGTTCGCCTGGTTGTACCACCAGCACGGCCCGGAGTACGGTCCGGACGGCACCCTGTTCGTGCTCGACAACCACAACCACGGGGCGAGCGCGTACGAGCCGGAGCCGCCGTCGGTCGAGACCCGCGCGGTCGAGCTCCGGATCGACGACGCGGCGCGCACCGTGTCGGAGATCTGGTCGTACGGCGACGGCCTCGGGCTGTACGCGTCGACCCAGGGCAACGTCCAGCCGCTGCCGGAGACGGACCACGTGCTGGTGGTGTTCGGCGCGCTGACCGGCGGGGCCCGGCTGGTCGAGACCACGCACACCACGCCGGCGACCGAGGTCTGGCGGCTCGATCTGCCGCTCCCGTCCGGCACCTCGGTGTTCCGCGCGAAGCGGTGGGACTGAACGGGCTGCCTGGCGACGCCTGGGTCCTCCCGTGCCCGTGCCCTCGAGGGGGAATGGCAGGGAGCGCCCGCTCTACGCCGCCAGCCTCGCCGGCAAGTTGCCCGCGATCCCGGTGCCCGGATCCGACCTGCGTCAGGACGGACAAGGCGGGACGGGCACGGGCACGGGCACGGGCACGGGCACGGGAGGAGCCCGTGGCGCGGCCACGCGCTCCTGGTCACAGCCCCGGGATCATGCCGGCCAGCCGCTGGCTGCGGTAGGTGGTCACCTGGAACGGCACGACGAGGTCGAACACGATCTCGTCGGCGGGCGTGAGCTCGACGATCCGCACCCCGGGCAGGGTGGGGTTCAGCAGGTTGCCGAACGTGACCACCCGGTTGCCGGTGACCGGCAGCGGGTCGCAGTCGCCGAGCGAGCCCGCGTAGTACTTCGGATCGAGCTGCTGCCCCCAGCTCCACACCGTGTGGTACGTGCCGGCGTCGAGGTCGAGCGCGAGCTCGAGGCCGCGGCTGTAGTTGTCCGGGTCCTCGACCACCGGCTCGAACGCGCTGGCGCGGTTGTTGCCGTTGTCGAACATCATCACCGTGCCGGAGGGGGTGAACTTGGCGCCGTGCTGATGGTAGTTGTACACCGGCGCCGGATCGGTCGACACGAGCACCTTGTCGGCGAGGTCCGCCGGCCAGTTGACCGGCGGGGCGATGATCCACTTCAGCGCGCCGGTCTGCCGGGCGAGGCCGATCACCGCGTCCTGGTGGCGGAGGCTGACGAGGAGCGTGTCGGTCGGCGGATCGTACGACACCGCGTTGCCGTGCGACCAGTCCTTGATGTCGTCGCCGACCCACGGCGCGAAGTCCTCCCAGTACGTGCCGCGCACCCCGTCGTACGCGATCCGGTGCGGGTCGAGGAGGTCGAGCAGCGGCCACTGGTGGACGACCTCGCCGTCGGGGGTGAACTCGACCACCACGTCGCCGGCGACCCACGCCGACGCGGTGGGGGCGCCGGCCGTCACCTCGGACGTGGGGTAGTCGTCGATCGTCCGCCGCTCGATCGACAGGGTGACGAGGTTGCCGTCCGGCAGCTCGAGCACGTCGTGGTGGGTCGCCTCGACGTCGAGCGGGATCGCGGACGCCGGCTGGTCGGTCGTCAGGCCGGCCCGCCACTGGCGGACGATCGCGCCGGACAGGTCGACCTCGGTCACGGTGGTGCGGTTCACGACCAGGATCAGGTCGCCGTTCGCGAGGCGGGTGGCCTCGTGGATCGAGCCCTGGACCGGCATGTACCACACCGGGTGGCCCTGGGGATCGAGCATCACGAGGTAGTTGCCGAACCCGACCAGGGTGATCCCGGGCTCCATCCGGTCCGGCGCCGAGGTGGGGACCTGCCAGGTGAAGAAGTCCGTCGGCAGGCGCGGGGTGGTGACCTCGACCGGGGCCGAGCCGATGGTCCGCCCCTCGGCGTCGACCGCGCGGACCACGAGATCGTGGGTCGACTCCGGGTGGAGCCCGGTGATCAGCACGGTGTGGTCGACCGCCGACGGCGACGCGATCGTGTACGTGCGGTCGGGCCCGGTCACGTCGATCTCGAGCGCTGCGGCGTCGGACAGGGTCAGGTCGAGCCACGCGGTGAGCCCCGCGTCGGGGTTGTCGCGGATCGTCGGGCCGGCGACGAACGTCACCGGCTCGGTCGGAGAGGACCCGGTCGGATCGTCGGACCCGTCGTCATCGCCGCCGCACCCGACCGCCAGACCGAGGATCCCGCCGAACAGCAGCCGCAAGCTTCCCTCCCCGAGCGCCACCCGGAGAGCCTAGCCGGTCCCTACCACCGCCACCACGACGTTCTCGCCGGCTTCATCGCCTGCTCGACCCGCTCGTAGATCTCGAGCGACGGGTTCAGCTTGCGCGCGGCCTTCAGATCGCGCTTCGCCCCAGCGAGATCGCCCTGCTGCGCCAGCACCCGCGCCCGGTGCGCGAGCAGCGCCGGCGAGCGCTCGAGGTACAGCGCGGCGAGGGTCACCACCCGCTCGATCTCGTCGTCGCGGTACTGGCCCTCGAACTCGTCGCACAGCTTCTCGGCCACCGCCGACGCGATCGCGGTGGTGGGATCGTCGAGGCCCTCGGTCTGCAGCACCCGGATCACCTCGTCGAGCGCCTGGCCGCCCCGCCCGAGCTCGAGCAGGAGCTGGGCGCGCCGGGCCCGGATGTTGTGCTGCTTCGCGTTCTTCCGGAGGGACTTCTCGTACGCGTCGGCCGCCCCGCCGGGGTAGCTGCCGTTCTGGAGCTGCTGGCCGTAGCTCGCCCACGCGAGCGCCGAGGCGTCCTGGGTGTGCTCGACCCACACCCGCGCGTCTTCGAGCGCGCACTGGGGCTCGCCGACCGCCGCGAGCAGCCAGATCCGCAGCGCCCGCGCGACCTCGCCCTGGTTGTTCTCGTTGGTGGCCGCCGCGGCCGTCGCGAGCTTCAGCGCGAGCAACCGGCGCCCGGACCGGCTCGCGGTGCGGGCGGCGTCGAGGTGGGTCGCCTCGGGGCCCGGCAGCTCGGACCCGAGCATGAACCGG
Organism: Myxococcota bacterium; assembly: GCA_040079715.1. GTDB lineage: Bacteria > Myxococcota_A > UBA796 > UBA796 > JACKER01. The sequence goes on from JBEBJW010000177.1 coordinate 7,637, forward strand.
AGCTCGTCGTGGACCTGGATGTCCTCCGCCCGGGTCAGCCCGCAGTTCTGGCAGGTCTCGAGGTCCCGCCGCTCGCCGCAGTTCCAGCACCGGCCCGGGACCATCGGCGACAGCGGTACCATCCAGTCGTCCTCGGCCACCGCCGTGTTGCACGCCTGGCACTGCAACACGTCGACCGGGACCCGGTTCTTGCGGAGGGTGAGCCACCGCAGCTGGGTCGAGCCGCACTTCGGACACACCGTCGGATGGGGATTGGGCAAGCCGCCTCGTCGACGCGAGGGCCAGAGCCCTCGTCCGTGCGACAGGTTAGCGTCGTGCGGGGCCCCCTGACCAGGGCCGCGGTGAACGAACGCGACCGGGGCTGGATTCCCGCCCGCGTTTCGGCGGTCGGGGTTCGAGGGTCGGTGGAGTGTCGGGTGGTCGAAGGGTCCCGTCGCCAGTTCCGGTTGGGGCGGTGCCTCGGGCGCGGCGGGTTCGGCGAGGTGTACCTCGCGACGATGCGATCCCCCGGCGGCCTCGACACGATCGTCGCGGTGAAGATCCTCCGGGACGACCTCCGGATGGACCCCGGCGCGGTGCGGCGCCTGCGGGACGAGGGGCGGATGCTGTCCCGGGTCCGCCACCCGTCGCTGGTCCACGTGTTCGATCTGACGCGGCTCGACGGCCGGGTGGGCCTCGTCACCGAGTACGTCGAGGGGGACGACCTCGAGGGCTGCCTCCGCCCGCCGGACCCGATCTCGCACCGGGCGGTGATCCAGGCGATCGGGATCGTCGCCGCGGGCCTCGCGATGGCGGTCACGACCCGCGGCGCGGACGGCGAACCGCTCGAGATCGTCCACCGCGACGTGAAGCCGTCGAACATCCGGATCGGCCGGCACGGCCAGGTCAAGCTGCTCGACTTCGGGATCGCGCGGTTCACCGGGACCGAGCGCGAGTCCGAAACCGTGAGCGACGTGGTGGTCGGCTCGGTGCCGTACGTCGCGCCCGAGCGGCTGTGCGAGCGGAGCTCCCTCCCGGCCGGCGACGTGTTCGGCCTCGGGTGCTGCCTGTTCGAGGGGATCGCCGGCGAGCCGCTCCACCTCGACCGGTCGCTCCGGGCGGTCTCGGCGCTGTACCTCGACGCGGACCGGTACGAGGCCTGGCTCGCCGACCGGCTCGACCGGCTGCGGCTGCCGGATCCGACGCTCCGGGCGCTGGTCGGCGGGATGCTCGCCCACGATCCGAGCCGGCGGCCCGAGGCCGGGGAGGTCGCGCGGACCTGCGAGGTGCTCGGCGAGGTCTCGTCCGGGCCGGGCCTCCGGCGATGGGGCGGCGACCGGCGGACCTGGCCGGCGGTCGGGGTCCCCGGGCCGCTCGAGGGGCTGACCCTGATCGAGGGCGAGCTGTCGATCGACGAGGTCGAGACGGACGAGGACGGCCCGAAGCTGATCCCGATCGGTCCGATCGACGGGCCGAAGCGGATC
>JBEBJW010000178.1:0-9073 GCA_040079715.1 Myxococcota bacterium
GCCCGTACCGCCTCGGCGCGGGCCTCGGCGAACGTGCCTGCGACCGCGTCGGCGAACCAGGTCCCATCGGGCGTCAGCGTGAGCGCCTCGTCGTCGAGGGTGGCGAGGCCTGCGTCCACCACCGCCTGCACCGTCGGGCCGTGGTGCTCGAGCAGATCGGCGCCCAGGAACGCCCGGTACCGCGCGCGGTCGATCCGGAGGACCGCCAGGCAGCGGGTCACGAACAGCAGCGACAGGTCCTCGGCGTCGTACGGGAACCACAGGCCGATCAGGTCGACGTTGGTGGGCTCCACGGTCCGCGCCCGCTGGGTCTTCACCGCGCGCCGGGCCGCCGGGTCCACGAACGTGCTGATCGCGAGCGGCCCGAAGCCGACGGCGTCGGTCCGGTCGGGGGCGAACGACGCCACCTCGTACCGGAACCGCGGGGCGCCTCGCTCGAAGTTGGTGAGCGTGGTCTGCGCGTAGCCGGCGGCGAGCAGCTGGGCGCAGGCCGCGCGCCACCGGCCCCGACCCTCCTCGACCCCCGGCATCGCCGCCCGCATCGCCGGGTCCCGGGCCCACGGCGTGTCGCCCGCGAGCACCAGCGGGTACACGCAGATCTGGTCCAGTCCGAGCTCGGCCGCGACCCGGAGGTCCTCGAGCTCGTCCGCGGCCGGCCGCCCGGGGAGCCCGAGCAGGAAGTCGCCCGACGCGGTCATCCCGTAGCTGTGGGCCCGCTCCACCACGCGCTCGACGGTGCGCCGGTCGCCGAACCCCAGCCGACCCATCTTGCCGAGCCAGTCGATGTCGAACGTCTGGACCCCCATCGACACGCGCTTGTGCGCGCCGGGTCCGTCGCGCAGCGCCTCCAGCGGGCCGCCCCACCAGGCCAGGAACAGCGACGGCACGCCCTCGAGCGTGATCTCGGCGCCGGAGAGCGAGAACGTCGACCCCAGCCCGGTGAGCAGCGCGCGGAGCTGGGCCGGGGGCGTGAGGTTGGCCGTCGCCCCGCCGAGGTAGACCGCCGTGACCGAGCGCGCGCGGAGCTCCGCCGGAGCGGCCGCGATCTCCTGGCCGACCGCGTGGACGACGTGGCGGAGCGAGGGCTTCTCGGCGGGGTCGTGCGGGAACGTGCAGAACCCGCATCCCTCCACGGTCGGCGCGCACTGGGTGTGCGGGAGCACGCCCACGATCAGCTCCCGCGTGGGATCGAGGGACAGCGATTCGCGCAGCGTCCGGTGGTGGCGGGTCCGCGGGTCCGGGACCGGCGGGGGCGCCCGGAGCAGCGGCGTCATCGGGTAGCCGTGCAGCAGGCGATGGCGCTGCGGGCGCGTTCGGCGATCGGCGAGCGCTTCGGCGGGTGTCCGCACGGGGGCCTCCTCGCGCGTCGACGGGCGCATCGCCGCGTGCGACGACCGGGAGTCGTAACCGTCCGTCGGCGTTCGGGAGGACCTGCCCGTCAGGATCTCCGCGCCCGAGCCGCGGCGAACGACGAATCTACGACCCGGGAGTCCAGGTGGACTCGACCGACACCTGCAGGCCCGGCCAGCCCGCGAGCTGCCGGACGAACGGAAGGACCGCGACGAGACACAGACCCATCCGCGTCAGGTCCGACACCCGGGCGATCAGGACCGCGGCGATCAGCAAATCCATCGCGCAGAAGACCGCACTCAGCGCACCGCCTGCAACGCCCATCATCAGCGCTTCGCCCAGACCGTCCGGTCCAGAGGACGCTCACGCCCGTCCGACGTTGACCACCTGGTTCACCCACGCCGGCTCGACGAGCAGACGGACACCGATGAGCCCTGCATTCTACCCATCGCGCGCGTGCTCACCGACCCCGGTCTCGGAGACGGCGACCCGCAGGCGCCGAAGCACCTGGCCCAACTCGGTGGCATGGGGCAGGGCGTCGAACGCGCGATCCGCCTCCTCCGGGTCTCCACCCCCCGCCACGAGCCGAACGAGCGCGCGAACAGCCGCCGGACCTGCCTCGTGAGCGGGCTGGAGCACGGCGAGCGCCGGAATGAACTGCTCGACGGCCGTGGCGTCGCCGCGGCACACGGCGATCAGGAGCTGGAGCGCTTCCCCCCACAGGACGTGCTCGGACAGCCCCAGTCGGACCGCGACCCCGCTCGCCTGGGCCAGGAGCGGGACCGCTTCGGCCCACCGCCCGCTCGTGATACACGACAGCGCCCGCGTGAGGTTGGCTTGGTTCGCCAGGACCTCCATCCCGAGGGCTCGTGCGCCGAGGGCCACGCTCCCGAGCGCCGCCTCGTCCCGGTCGAGCTTGGCCAGGTTCAGTCGCCCGATCAGGGCGCCCCGGTGATGGCCGATCCGACGGTAGGCGGCCATGGATTCGAGGAACGCGGCCCGCGCCATCGGTGGGTCCACGTACAGGTCGATCGCTCCGAGCGAGTTGTACAGGGTGGCCACACGGGAATCGCGGAGGCGGGTCCCTTCCCGCAGCGGGTCGCCTGGTGTCCAGCGGGCCCGCTCCAGCCGTTGGGCGGCGGCGACGAGCGTCTGTCGGGCCGCGGGGCTCCCGTCGGCCAGCTGGACCCGACTCTGCAGATAGAGCCACAGGCTCGTCCCACGTGAATCGCCGTCCGACAGGTCGGGCTGCGCGAGCTCCAGCGCCCGGCGCGCGTCCTCGACCCGGCGTTGCTCGAGGTGCAGCTGCGCCTCGCAGCACCGCGCCTTCGCACGCAGCGGCGGGATCGCGCCGTGCGCTGCCTCCGAGAACAGGCGCAGCGCGGCGGTCGAATCCCGACCGTACTGGAGCTGCAAGCCGAGGGCGAGCTGGATCTCGCCTCGGAGCAGCGGGTCACTGGCTGCGCCGAGGGCCTCGGCCAGGGCCGCAGCATCGGTCGGGCCGCCGCTCGCCCACTGGCTCTGCTGGAGATCGAGGACGGTGGCGGCTGCGCGCTCGGCGTCGATGTCACGCAGCACGGGGAGCGCCGCCTGCGCGTCCGGCACCGCCCCGACCAGCTCGTCGGGGTCGAACGGACAGGCGGTCAGCGCGGCGCGCAACCGGAGGGCCGCGGCGGTGGCCCCCCGCGCGGCCGCGTCCGCGGGAGCGAGCTTCGAGGCGCCGCGTCGAACGGGCTCGAGGAACCGATAGCCTCGACCGGCTCCGGTGAGCAGGCCCCGTCGAACGAGCTCGTCCGGCCGAGGATCGTCCGGCTGCAACACCGACTCCGCCTCGGCCCGCCCGAAGCCGCGGCCGAAGTGGGACAGGCGGCCCAGCGCCGCCTGGACCGGGAGCGGCAGCGAGCCGAGGCGCAGGTCTTCGCCGAGGCAGGCGCCCGGGAGTCCGTCCGCGCCGTCGACCGACCGGCCTGGGAAGGAGGCGCGCAGGCGCTCGACGCTCCAGGGCTCGCAGCGCACGACCTCCTCCTCGGGCAGGCCTGCCGGGGCGCGGGCCGTCAGCACCACGGGGCGGGCGGATGCCGCCGCGCGCAGGTCCGCGCTCAGCTCGGCTGCGTCCTCCAGGCCGTCCAGCACGATCGGATCCAGGCCCCGCCCCAGCGCGCGGCGAGCGACCGAGATCGGCGCGTCGTGAACGTCGACCAGACGCGCGCCGAGCATCGCGGCGACGGCGCGCCCGATCACGCTCTTCCCGACGCCCGGCGGCCCCACGAGCGACACGGGTCGACCGCGGACCGCCCGACCGGCGACTGCGGCCGCGGAGATCGGTTCGCTCGGCGGGGCCGGCGCGGCCGCCACCGTGGGTCGGTTCAGACGGTACCCGTGCCCGATCCGCTCAATGCCCTCTCGGCCGAGCTTGCCGCGCAGCCGGTGCACCAACAGATCGAGGCGTCGCCGGTCACCCGCGCGGCCCCACAGCCTGGCCTCCAGCTCGGCCCGCGAGACCTCTCCCGGCGCCGATGCCAGCAGGGCGAGCAGCCTCGTCTCCAGCGCCGACAGCGTGAACGGCCCCGCTGGCCCGGTCCCGCGCTGGAGGTTGGCATCGACTCGCGCGGCGTCCAGCACCAGGTCCGCGAGCGGACGCGCCTCGACCGGGGAGGGGCGGCGCTCCGGGGTGACCAACATCCAGCCCGTCCGCGCGGTGCCTGGCACGTGAGACGGACCGATCCGCGCCCGGAGACGCCGAACCGTCGCCTCGGCCGCGCGCCCGGTCGACCCGAGCGCCGCCGCGGTCAGCGGAGCAGTCGCCGCGGCCAGGGCCCCCAGCACGGCGCGCTCGCGTCCCGGGAGGCGGACGACCGCTCCCGCCACCCACCACTCCCCGCGATCCACCACGAGGGTCCCCCCCTCGAGGCCGATCAGGCCGCCGGGGGAGAGCGCCCGCGCCAGGGTCGGGGGCGTCAGGTCCGGGATCAGCAGCGCCCGACCGCCGGCGGCGCGCCGCGTCGAGACGACCGCCGGATCGATCGCCAGGATCAGGGGCCCTGGGGAGGGGAGCCTCTCCGGATGCGCCTCGAACGGAGGCAGCCCCCACACCACCACGTCGTCAGGCCCGAGCGCGAGCAGGTCCACCACGCTGACGGCGACCTCGGGCGAGTGACCCGGCACGTCGAGCGGCGCTCGATGGAGGGTGCGCAAGCGCATCGGATCGCGGTGTAACACCGCCGAAAGATCGGATCGCGGGGCATCGGATAGCGGTGCGGACCGGAGGATTCGATGCCGAGGGTGCTGGTGCCGTGCTGGTTCTTCATCGGGTGCGTGGACTACGCCATCCACCCGCCGGGCGACGCCCAGACCTCTCCCTCGACGCCTCCTGCCCCGATCGAGACCTGCGCGCTGCGTCCCGCTCCCCCCGAACCGGTCGAGCTGGAGCCCGCCTGCCAACCGAGGTCGACCCGTCCCACCGATCCGTGGAGCGCCCGGATCGCGTGGCAGTGGGAGGCGGGCGCTCACGAGGGTGGGGTGCACTCGCCCGCGATCGGAAACCTCACGGACGATGACGGTGACGGCCGGGTGACCGAGCTCGACGACCCGGACGTCGTGTTCATCGCGTTCCCGGACGGGTCGACGCTGGACGACGCCCGGCTCGTGGCGCTGGACAACCGCGGGCACGAGTTGTTCATCGGCGACGGGTACCTGTCCGACGCGGGGGTCGCGATCGCCGACGTCGACGGAGACGGGTGGCCCGAGGTGATCTCCGCGTTGTCGACCCGCCAGGTCGTCGCGCTCGACAACACCGGCCGGACCGAGTGGACCAGCGTGGGACCCTCGGTGTGGGCGATCCATCCGCAGGTCACGGTGGCGGATCTGGACAACGACGGAGACGCGGAGGTCGTGTTCGACCACGACGTCCTGGACGGCGCCACCGGGACGGTGGTCGGCGGCTTTTACGACCCGTTCAGCCTCCATGGCAGCCCGGTCGTGGCAGATCTGGACCAGGATGGCCTGCAGCAGGTGATCATCGGCGGGCACGTCCTCGATTCGGAAGGCGACCTGTCCTGGGTCTCGACCAGCCCCTCCACCTTCTCCTTCGCGGCGGTCGCCGACGTGGACGGCGATCCCGAAGGAGAGGTGCTGTTCGTGGCGATGGACATCGTCACCCCCGGCGCCGCCGTCTACGTCGCCGACGCCGACGGCACCGATCTGGGGATGTTCCACGTGGCCTCTCGACTCGGCGGGCCGCCTTCGGTGGCGGACTTCGACGGCGACGGGCAGGTGGAGATCGCGATCGCCGCCCAGGACGCCATCTCGGTGCACGAGCTCGATGGGACGCTGGACTGGTCCGTCCCGGTCGAGCAGGACACCATCTCCCTCCAGGGCTGCTCGGGCTTCGACGTCGATGGCGACGGCGCGTCCGAGGTGCTCGCCTCCGGGGTCGACGGGTTCGAGATCTTCGACGGAGCGACCGGAGACGTCCGGTATCGAGACCCGACCACGCTCGGGGACATGTGGTCTCCCATCGTCGTCGACCTGGACCACGACCTGGCAGCCGAGATCGTGGTGGCCTCCGCCGACGTGAACCTCGGCACGTTCCGAGGCCTCCGGGTGTACGCGCACGATGGCGACGGATGGCCGAGCACCGGCGCCACGTGGCCCTCCGTCGACTTTCCGGGGTCGATCGCCCCCGACGGCGCGGTGCCGGCCAACCGACCGCCGTCGTGGCAGACCGGCAATCTGTACCGGGCTCGCCCGACCGAACCGGTCCCCGGAGCGGCCGACCCCTCGGTGGCGCTCGGAGCGCCCTGCGTGACCACCTGCAGCCCGGGCGGAACCGCGCAGATCCCGTATCAGGTGCTGAATCGCGGGGGCGCCGACCTGGCGGGGGCCGTCGTTCACCTGACCACGGATCGCGTCGGGGCCGCGGAGCTCGACGAGGACGAAGTCGGACTGGTGGAAGCCGGAACCTCGCGCGGCGGGCTGTTCGAGGTGGACTCCGCGCAGCTCCTCGGCGTCGACCGACTGTGGGTGGCGGTCGAGGTCGCTGGTCCGGACTGCGCTCCGGGCGACACGGAAGCCTCGATACCCAACCCGTGCCGGTGAGCCCGCCCTCGAAGACCCACGGGAACAGGCTCACCAGGTGGTCGCCACGGCGTTCCCGGCGTCGCCCCCGCAGTACTTCCCAGGTACCGGCCCCGATCAGCCTCCCGTCGGGACGGGCTCGCGGCGGACCTTGCGGTACAGGACCTCCACCCACCGCCGCCCCAGCGCGGTCGAGACCCCGAGCACCTCCGCCGGCCGAATCGCCAGCCGCAGCATCTCCCGCTCGGCCCGCGTCCGGACCGCGTCGCTGGCCTTGGACCGGTGCCCGGCGTCGAACGGGGGCTGCGGGTCGTACTCGATCAGCAGCTGCTGGACCTCCGCCGTCTCCCGGTCGGTGAGCTCGGCCGCCAGCGCGAGCGCCAGGTCGATCCCGGCCGACACCCCCGCCGCGGTCCACAGCTTGCCCGACCGCACGGTCCGGTCGTTCGGGCGGGCCTCGACCCCGAACCGCGGCAGCAACGGCAGGGCGGCCCAGTGCGAGGTGGCGGGGTGCCCCTCCAGCAGACCGGCGGCGGCCAGGATCAGGGCGCCCGAGCAGACCGAGGTGGTGAACCGGGTGGTGGGGTGGACCGCGCGCAGCCAGTCCAGCACCACCTTGTCGGCCATCATCGTCGCGGTCGACGCGGCCGAGCCCGGGACCAGCACCACGTCGGGCCGAAGGGTCTCGTCGAGGCGGTGGGTGGCCCCGATCACCAGCACCCCGCTGTCGGTCACGATCGGCCCGACCTCCTTCCACACGAACCGCAGGTCCACCCCGGGCAGCCCGTGCAGGACCTCGTACGGTCCGAGCGCGTCGAGCGCGGTCATCCCCGGGTACACCAAGATGGCGAGTTGCATGCGCGCACCCTACCGTTCGGTGCGGGATGGCGGTAGGACGAAGGACTGAGGAATCCTGCCATGGGCGTCGAGCCGCGTCGGGTGGTGGTGCTGGGGTACCCGGGGGTCGAGCTGCTGGACGTCGCCGGCCCGATCAACGTGTGGACCGCCGCGACCCGGCTGGCCCCGGACCGCGGCGGATACGCGGTCGAGCTGGCCGCCGCAGCCGCCGGTCCGGTCCCGACCGCCGGGGGGCTCGCCCTGCACGCCACCGTCGGCTTCGCGGAGCTGGAGGGGCCGCTGGACACGCTCGTCGCGCCCGGAGGTCTGGCGATCGCCGCTCCGGAGGTGGTCGACGCGCTCCGCCGGCTCGCTCCGTCCGCGCGGCGGGTGGTCGGGGTGTGCACCGGCGCGTTCCTGCTGGCCGAAGCCGGGTTGCTGGCGGGTCGGCGCGCCGGGTCCCACTGGGCGGCCTGCCGCGCGCTCCAGGCGCGGTACCCGGACGTGGAGGTGGACCGGGACGCGATCTACGTCCAGGACGGCCCGGTGTGGACCTCGGCCGGGGTGACCGCCGGGATGGATCTGGCGCTGGCGCTGGTGGAGCAGGACCTCGGCGCGCCGCTGGCCCTGGAGGTGGCGCGGTGGCTGGTGATGTACCTGCGCCGCCCCGGGGGCCAGACCCAGTTCAGCGCGCCGCTCGAGGCCCAGACCGCCGGGCGGGGGCCGATCGAGGCGCTGATCCCCTGGGTCCGGGCCAACCTCGGCGCGGACCTGTCGGTGCCGGCGCTGGCCCGGCGCGCCGCGATGAGCCCGCGCCACTTCGCGCGGACCTTCGCGGCCGAGACCGGGTCCACCCCGGCCGCCTGGGTCGCCCGGGTGCGACTGGAGGCGGCCCGCGCGGAGCTGGAGCTCTCGGACCGGTCGGTGAAGGAGATCGCGCGGTCGTGCGGCTACACCTCGGCCGAAGCGCTCCACCACGCGTTCCAGCGGGCGCTGGGGGCCAGCCCGCTCGCGTATCGGGCCCGGTTCCGGGTGGGTTGACGGGACGGCGGGCGCTCCTCCGACCGGTGGACCCACCGCCGCCGACCTCGACGGCGACGGCGACCTGGATCTGGCAGTGAGGGTGTTCCTCAACTTCGGAGCCGGCGCGTTCGGGGCGGCGCAGATCGTGACCTCCACCGCCCTGGCGGTCCGGTCCGCCACCGCCTCCGATCTGGACGGCGACGGTGACCTCGACGTGATCTCCGCCTCGTGGGCCGACAACACCGTCGCCTGGTTCGAGATCGGGCCGGGTGCGGGTGATCGGGTAGGATGTCCGAGGAGGTTCCTGGAATGGGGGTCGCCGACCTGTCCACCGCGGTCGACTCGGAGGTCCACGGCGATCTCGGCCTCCCGCTGGACTGGGCTTGGTCGGCCGACGGGCGCTGGCTCGCGGTGGCGAGCCTGGGTTCCGGCGACGCGTTCCCTGGCACCCTCTCGGTGGCGGAGGTCGACGGGCCCGTCCGGGGCGAGCCGATCGTCGCCGAGCGGGTCGCGTTGCCGAGCGGCCTCGACGCGTCGGACCCGGTCTGGCTGTCCGACGGGACGCTGGTGTTCGAGGGACGCCGGGACGAACGGACCCGGTTGTACCGGTTGCGCCCGGGCGGGGAGGCCGAGCCGTTGCTCGACGAGGACACGGTCCCGGGCGAGCTCGTCTGGCCGTCGGCGAGCCCGGATGGGCGGTGGCTCGCGTTCGTGGCGCGGGCGGCGGGCGAGCTCTCCGGCGATGTCTGGCTCCGGGACACCGACCGCGGCGCGGTTCGTCTCCTCC
>JBEBJW010000179.1:0-9057 GCA_040079715.1 Myxococcota bacterium
GGCCGCGACGGCGATCCCGAGGACCCGAAGGCCGTTCAGCCGGTACCGCAGCGGCTCGCCGGTCCGCTCGTCCCGCACGTACCCGACGACGTGGCGCGCCGGCACCACCCGGTGCAGCGCCAGGATCACCGCGTACGCCGCCCACACCGCGACGAACCCCGCACCGAACCCATCTCCGATCACGACAACCCCTCGAGCGCGTCGGCGGTCGACACCGCGAACACCGCCAGCGCCGCCCGCCGCGGCAGGAGCCGCCCGACCAGCAGCGCCGCCAGCCGGGGCACCCACCGCGGCACCACCACCGGACCGCGCCCGAGCCCGTCGAGCGCCTGGGCCACGACCGCCGCCGGATCCTGGGTCCCCGGGGCGTCGCGCTTCGACGCCGCCCGGTAGTTCGGGGTCCGGATCGCACCCGCGACCGACACCACCACGTCGACCCCGCGCGGGCCGAGCTCGGACCACAGGCTCTGGCCGAGCGCGGTGGTGAACGCCTTGCTCGACGCGTACGCCGCGAGGTTCGGCGAGCCGACGATCCCGACCAGCGACGACATCAGCACGAGGCCCCCGCGCCCGCGCCGCACCATCGCGGGCACCAGCGCGTGGACCAGCAGGAGCGGGCCGCGGACGTTCACGTCGACGACCCGGAGCGCGTCCGCGACCGGCCGATCGAGCAGCGGCCCGGTGAACGAGGCCGCGGCGTCGTACACCGCGACGCCGACCTCGACGTCCGCGGTCGCCGCCGCGAGGGCCTCGACGAACGACGGGTCCGCGAGGTCGCACGGGACCGCGCGGACGGAGACCCCGTACGTCGCCTCGAGCCGCGCCCGGACCCGGTCGAGCGCGTCCGGGCGGCGGGCGAGCAGCACCAGGTGGCAGCCCCGGGCGGCGAGCCCGTCGGCGAACGCCTCGCCGAGCCCCTCCGACGCGCCCGCGACCACGGCCCACGGCCCGTACCGGTCCACGAACGACCCCACCCCGCCTCCCGCGCGGGCGGAGCATATCCCTACTCGCTGGACACGATCGACGGGGTGCCCCCCACGCAGCTCGCGGTCCGCATCCGGTACGGCGCGCCGAGGACGCCGTTCGTGACGTGGTACACGTCGGTCTGCTGCTGCTGACCGCTGGCGACGGTGAACCAGTGGTCGAACCCGCCGGACCAGTCGCTCGGCATCCCGCCGTTCGCGGTCCAGCTCCCGGTGGACCACTTCGCCGCCCACGCGTACCCGGCGGCGACCAGCGCCGGCGGGTTGGTCGCGAACCGGACCGACGACAGGGGGGTCCCGGACGGCAGCTTCTTCGCGACGAACCGGATCTCGGGGCCGGTGAAGCAGCCGCCGACGGTGGTGATCCGGAACAGCGCGCACGAGCCCTGGTGCCCGAGGATCACCACGTACGGGTCGCCGAACGCGCCGTCGTCGCCGACGTCGCCGGCGACCGACGCGAGCACGGCCTGGGCGCCGAGCCCGTCCGCGGTGGCGACCTCGATCGTCACCTCGCGCTCGCCGACCTCGACCGCGATCCCGTCGCCCGCCGGCTGCTCGACCCCGTCGATCCACCAGCTCGCGCCGGTGCCGTCGCTGTCTCCGTCGGCTGACGCGAGGGTCACCGACACGACCGGGCACCCCGCGACGTCCGGGTCGAGGCAGGTGTACACGAGGGCCAGGCTGCCGTCGTCGCGGGCGGCGCCGTCCGCTCCGACGGCCTCCGGGGCCCGCGCCTCGTCACAGCCGCTCGCGAACAGCGCCGTCAGCCCGTGGATCAGCGCGCGCATCGTCGTCCGGTTCATGGTTCGCTCCTGGGTTCGGGGGGGTCAGGCGAGGTCGACGAACACGTCGTCGGCCCGGAGGACGAGCTGGACGTTGCCGGTCCCGTCGGAACGGATCAGGTCGGGGCGGATCCCGGCGCGGCCCAGGCGGCGTCGCAACCGGATCAGCATCACGTCCCACCGCTTGCGGAGGAGCTCGTGGTCGGCCTCGCGCTCCTCCGGCCACACCGCGCGGGCGACCTCGGCCCAGTGGACCGGCTGGCCGATCGCCCCGAGCTCGCACAGGAGCCGGGCCGCCGCCCCGCCGAGGACCGCGGTCGGCCGGCCGGCGGCGTGGAGCTGGACCGCGTCGAAGTACCCCTCGATCCGCAGCGGCGGGTCGATCCGGCCGGCGAGCCCGGTCCCGACGGCGTCTCCGGCCAGGCCGGGGACCTCGATCACCTCGATCGTCGCGGCGTCGAGCACCAGCCGCGCGCCCGCCTCGAGCGGTGCGGGGACCCCGCCGCGGAGCTGGTGGACCCAGCCCTCGCCGTCGGTCCACAGGTGGACGGCCGCTCCGGGCACGATCCGCCCGACGAGCTGGACGGTCGCGACGCCGGGCTGGTCGACCACCGACAGGGCTGCGCCGGACAGCACCTCGCGCGCGATCCCGCCCCCGTCGAGGGCCAGCAGCGCGCTCGGGTTGTGGACCGCGACCACCTCGAGCTCGAGCTGGTGGGCGAGCGTGATCCGCAGCCCGTCGGCGAGGGTGACCTCGCGGACCATCCGCCCGTCGACCGCGAGGCCGCCGCGGAGCGACAGCAGCTTCAGCGCCCCGTCGCGGACGCTGAGGTACGCGTGGACCTCGCTGATCCGCGGATCGTCGATCCGGAGCGCGGCGGATCGCAGGCGACCGACCAGGTCTCCGGGGCGCAGGTCGACCGTGGGGCCGCCCGACAGGCGGAGTTGCGCGTACGATGTGCGCGACCTCGACAGGGGGCACCGATGGACGAGGGAGAGATCTTCGCGTGGGCGGCGGCCCGCGGCCTCGACCCGGAGATCCTCGCACAGCTCGTCGACGCGCTGCGTCCGGACGGCGGGGACGCCCGGGAGGTCGCGGCGCCGACCCACCTCCGCCGGATCGGCAGCCTCGGCCAGGGTGGCACGGCCGAGGTCTGGCTCGCCCACGACGACCGGTTCGATCGGCAGGTCGCGATGAAGGTGCTGGCCCCCGAGCTCGCCCACCACGCGGTCGCGCGCGAGCGGTTCCTCCGGGAGGCCCGCGCCACCGCCCGCCTGGTCCACCCCGGGATCGTGCCGGTCCACGAGATCGGCGAGCTGCCCGACGGGCGGCCGTTCTTCACCATGGCGGTCGTCCGCGGGCGGACCCTCGGGGAGGTGGTGGCCGGCGAGGGGCGGGATCGCGGCGCGGATCACCGGCTGGTCGAGCTGCTCCGCCGCGCGGTCGACGCGGTGGCGTACGCCCACGGACAGGGGGTGGTTCATCGGGACCTCAAGCCGCGGAACGTGATGGTCGGGCCGTTCGGGACGGTGTTCGTGCTCGACTGGGGCCTCGTCCGGTGGACCGACGACCGGCGACCGGCCGGAGCCGGCGGCGCGGCCGACGACGGGCTCACGCTGGTCGGCGCGGTGTCCGGGACCCCGGGGTGGATGTCGCCCGAGCAGGCGTGCGGCGACGGGGAGCTCGGCCCCGCGTCGGACGTGTTCTCGCTCGGGCTGATGCTCCACCACCTGCTCCACCGGCGACCGGCGTTCGACCCGACCCGGCCGATGGACGCGGTCCTCGCGGTCCGGACCGGGGCCGTCCCGCCGTGCACCGAGGGCCCCGACGTGCTGCGCGAAGTCGTCGCCCGGTGCGTCGCGCTCGATCCGGCCGACCGGTTCCCCACCGCCGCGCCGCTGGCGGACGCCCTCGCGAACTGGCTCGACGGCGAAGCCCGCCGGAGCCGCGCCCGGTCCCAGGTCGCCGAGGCCCGCGCGCTCGGGGTCGCCGAGGCCGAGCGGGCCGCCGAGTCCGCGATCGAGCAGGCCCTCGCCGCGGATCGGCTCCGCGGGGTGCCGCCCCACGCTCCGGTCGGCGCGAAGCTCGCCGGGTGGACCCACCAGGATCGCGCGGACGCGCTCATGCTCGAGGCCCTGGCGCTGTCCACCCGTCGGCTCCAGGCGCTCCACGGCGCGCTGACCTGGGACCCGGAGCACGCGGAGGCGCTCGGCGCGCTGGCCGACCACTGGCGGGCGGTCCACGTCGCGGCGGAGGCCGTGCGGGACGAGGGGGCCGCTCAGGCTGCCCGCGAGCAGCTCGCGTACTACGATCGCGGCGCGCACGCGGCGTACCTCGACGGTCGCGGCCGGATCACGCTCCGCACCGAGCCGCCGGTCGCTGGCACCTTGTCCCGGCTGGTCGAGGTCGATCGGCGGTACGTCCCGGTCGAGCCGCGGGCGGTCCCCGCGGGACCCGTCACCGTCGACGGGCTGGCGACCGGGAGCTGGTTGTTGTCGCTCGGCGGGTTCGCGGTGCCGGTGTGGATCGGGCGGGGCGCCGAGGTCGCGCTCGACGTGACCCTCCCGGATCGGTCCGCGCTCGACCCCGACGACTGCTTCGTCCCCGGCGGGCCGTTCCGCGCGGGCAACCCCGGGACCGGGTTCCAGAGCCTGCCGTGGCGCGAGGTCGAGGTCGCGCCGTTCGTGATCCGACGTCACCCGGTCACCCACCGCGAGTACCTCGCGTTCCTCGACGATCTCGTCGCGACGGGCCGGGAGGCGGAGGCGGTGGCGTTGGCACCCCACGAGCGCGGCGCGCGCCCCGACCAGCCGGGCCCCCTGTGCTACGCCCGGACCGCCGACGGGCGGTGGGCGCTGGCCCCGGACGCCGACGGGGACGTGTGGGACCCCGACTGGCCGGTGTTCCTGGTCGACCACGCTGCGGCCGAGGCGTACGCCGGGTGGTGGGCCGACCGGACCGGCCGCCCGTGGCGCCTGCCGTCCGAGCTCGAGTGGGAGAAGGCCGCCCGCGGGGTCGACGGGCGGAGCTACCCGTGGGGCGAGCGGTTCGACCCGAGCTTCGCCTGCGTCCGGGCGAGCCACCCCGGCCGTCCGGTCCCGGCGTCGATCCGTGCGTTCCCCGACGACGTCTCGGTGTACGGGGTCCGCGGGATGGCCGGCAACCTGCGCGACTGGTGCGCCGACCCGTTCCGGTTGGCGGGCGCCGGACCGGACGTCGACCCCGGGTCGCAGAAGGTGCTCCGCGGCGGGTGCTGGTACTTCCCCGAGTCCGGGGCCCACGTCGCCGCCCGGTACGCGCTCGAGTCGCACAACCGCGGCGACACGGTGTCGTTCCGGTTGGCCCGGTCGCTCGTCCCGGCGGACCTGGGCGCTGGACTCAGTGGGGATCATCGATACCCCCGCCGCTGACGGGCCCGCAGTCGAACGGGGTGCCGAGCTGGCCGAGCGTCCCGCGGTACAGGTCGCACAGCTGCTGGTAGGTGCACCGGTCGTCGAGGCACGGCAGGAACGCCGGCGGCTGGTCCGGGATCGGCGGCGCGTGCTCGATCCCGCCGAGCACGAACTGCGGCGACTTCAGCATCGCGCTGCACACCAGGCGGAGCTGGTCCTCCATCGTGGACTTGTACGTCCCCGACAGGCTGGAGCCGGCGAACACCTGCTCGATCAGCGCGGCCTCGTCCGGCTCGAGCGTCGGATCGCCGAGCAGGCGGTCCTTGAGCGCGGTCACCACCGCCTCGATCGTCTCGCCGTGGCCCTCGGCGCTCGCCACGTCGATCCAGTCGATCCACTGGTTCTCGTTGGACGTGTACGGGCCGGACGTGGGGTGAGCCGGGTCCGGCTCGACCGAGGCCACGGCGACGCTCGCGGGCTTGCGGCAGGTCCCGGCCAGCTCCTCCCACGCGGTCAGGCCGGCGAAGTCGACGGTGTCCGTCCCGGGCCTGAGCACCGACTCGTACCGGCCGGCGTTGGCGAGATCCCTCTGCCTGGGGAACACCGAACCGTTGCCGACGATCTGCGGTCCCGGCCAGCCGAGGGCCTGGTCCACCGCCACCAGCAGGCTCGGGATCGAGTACCGGTGCACGAAGTCACCGACGCTGTTGTGGGTCGCCGCGGGCGCGGTGTCGGTCGGACCCTGGAGCGAGAACGGGTTCGGCAGGCGCGGCAGCGCGTAGTCGACCGTCGCGACCTCGGGGGCGCGTCGCCCGAACGCCTCGGACAGCACGATCTCCCGCAGGAGGTCCGCGAGCGACCAGTCGGCCGCGAACACCGCGGTCAGGTGCTCGAGGGTGTCGCGCTGGTCGACGTTCCGCGGGAACCCGTGCGCCAGCACCAGCCGCTCCCCCATCACCTCCTCGACCACCTCGTTGGTGATGTTGGTCGCGAGCAGCGCCGCCACCGCCGCCTTGTCCGACTGCGCGAGCGGGACCGCCGCCGACCCCTGGACCGCCCGCACCGCCCGGAGCGCCACCAGCGCGCCGAGGTCGGTCGACTGCTGGGCCGGCATCGCGCCGGTGCCGTACCGGATGATCCGGAACAGGCGGTTGTTGCCCATCTGCGGGACCACGCGCGTCAGGTCGACCCCGTTGGCGGGATGGCACCCCGGACACGAGTAGTAGGCGGCGTTGGCCGACGCGATCGCGCCCCAGCCCGGGTCGATGCCGGTAGTGGCGGGCAGATCGAGCCGTCCCTGAGACAGGATCGACATCAGGTCGTACACCGAAGCCCCGGACGACCGCGACACCCCGCCGAGGCCAGCAAAGTCGCCTCCGGAGCCGCTCGGCACCGATCCGACGAACCCCGCCGTGCCGTTCGCGGCCACGCACGACGCGGTGAACCCGAACGGCCGCAGCGCGCTGGTGGTGTTGGTCGTCAACACGTCCGACCGGAAGTAGTTGCGGACGTTGGCATGGATGGTTCCTCCGCCGTCGCCGCCGTACACGCGCTTGTTGCCGAGGCGCCAGGCGAACGCCCCCCCCTCGAGGTCGTAGTCGAGCACCTCGAACCGATCCCACCCGGTGGAGGATCGGGCGTTCGTGCGCGAGTAGTTCGTGGTGTGGCAGGCGAGGCACTCCGGGTCGCGATCGAGGTACACGTCGAAGAACTTGGCGGCGACCTGGTTGCGGCGGTTGGTCTCTCCGGTCCCGAACCCGTACGTCTCGAGCGGCGCCAACCAGCCCCGGTACAGCGGGAACAGATCGTCGAGGCGGACCGCCTGGCGGAGCAGGTCGGTCATCCGGAACGGCGGGCACACGAGCCCGGTGGTCCGGGCGGTCGGGTCGTCCCCGGCGGGCGCGTCGGTGGTCCCGGCGTCGTCGGGCCACACCACGGCCTCGGCGGCGTCGTCGGCGGGAGCGCCGGTCGGTCCGGGGGCCGAGCCGCCATCGTCGGGGACGAAGTCGAACGCGGCGAACGGGTCGTCGACCGCGGCGTCGGCGTCAGCGGAGTCAGCGGCGTCCGCGGCGTCGGCTCCGTCCGCGGGCTTCGGGGGCGCCGACCGGGACCAGGTGTCCGGATCCTGGGGGTCGTAGCAGAACGGCTGGGTCGGGTCCCCGTACCCGACGTGGTCGAGCAGGGCTCCGCCGACCGAGTCGATCAGCAGCGGGCTGCCGAAGCAGTCGGCGTTCATCCATCCGGCGCCGGCGCGCTCGACCGTCAGATCGTCGGCGAGCACCTGAGTCCAATAGGCCACGTACTCCGGCTGCGCGAGCAGGAGGTCGACCACGGCGGCGCGGCCGTGGAGCGCAGCGAGGTCGGCCAGGAACCGAATCTCTTCGCTGCCGCGGACCTTGCGTCCGAGCAGCGCCGGCACGACCTGGCGGATGAACGTCTCGTCGCCACCATCGTCCGCGGGCGCGGTCCACACGCAGCTCGTCAGCACGCCGATCACACCGGCGCACACCCCCAGCCGGGCCAGGCGCCCGACCGTGCTCCTCGCGTCGCTCATCGGTCCTCCAACGGGTTCGGTGGTCACAGGCCGAGCAGATCGTGTTCGAACGACGACAGGGGCTGACTGGCTCCGGTGGTGTCCGACAGGCTGTACATGTCGGGCGAGAACGGCGCGATGCCGGCAGCCATCGCGACCGCGGCCCGCACGTCGACCGGATCGTGGGCCGCGCCGGACCAGCCGCCGGAGGCGAGGCCCCGTGGATCCGAGCCGAACGCGAGGGTCCCGCGGACCCCCGACTGTCGGATCGGTCCTCCGATCAGGGTCATCGGGTACCCGAGGTGCCAGTGGTCCGAGCCGGTCCCGGTCCCCGCGTCGTGGTACCGGCCGAACTCCGAGTGGAGCAGGACCATCGTCTGGTCGAGGTTCAAGCGGGCCCCCGCGGTGGCGGTGACCTGGCTCCGGACGGCCTGGCAGGCGCTCCACATGTTGGTGGTGTGGATCTGGGCGTGCTCGGCCATCGTGAGGGTGGCGTGCGAATCGACGTTGATCCCGTTCTTCGGTGCGCCGTTGTCGATCACGCACACGTAGTCGGCCCCGTTGGCGAGCAACCAGGTGGCGACGACGATCGCCTGCTGGGTCCGGTTGCGGCTCGCAGTGAACTGAGCCTGGGGAACGCCGACGTGGAGGGGCGGCGCCCCGACGAGGTGTTGGTGCAGCTGCGGCCACTGCTCGAGCGCGGCCCGGGCAGTGGTGTACCCGGCGTACCCCGCCGAGCGCGCCGGATCGCCGCTCGGGAACGTCAGCCCGTCGGCGTACCGGCAGTCGTACCAGGCGAGCAACGCGTCGGCGTCGTCGCGCATGCTGCGGTCGAGGCGGGTCACGAAGCCCGAGTCGAGGTCGGTGATCGGCAGCACGATCGGACGGCTCTGGCCGAGGTGGAGCCCGGTGGCCGCGGCATAGCTCGCGATCAACGGCTGGCCGGTGTCGAGGATCCATGCCGCCGGGAGGCCGCCGACCACGCCGCGCTTGCGCTGGACCGCAGCGCCGAGCCCGAAGTACTGGCTCCGTCCGAGGGTCCGTCCGCCGAGGACGTAGGCGCGGGCAGGGTCGTGTGGAGGCAGCCGGTGCGCGACCGCGATCATCCGGATCCGATCGCGGATCGCCGCGTCGTGGAGGGGCTCGCACGCGGGCCCGAGGTTGACTCCGGTGACCACCGGGTAGGTCGCCGTCGCGTTCGGCGGGCTCGGGGTGATCTGCGCCCAGTTCACTGCGGACAGCTGGCGCCACACCGGCGCGGCGTCCGGCTGCTCGATCCAGTTCGTCTCGCGGTGGGAGACGCCGCCGAGCTGGAGGATCTCGAGGACCTTGTAGTGGCCGGTCGACGGGAGGTTGGGGTCGGTCA
>JBEBJW010000180.1:0-9056 GCA_040079715.1 Myxococcota bacterium
ACCGACCCGATCGTGGCCGGCCTGGGCGTCCCGGTCCCGTGCGCCGGAGACGACGCGCAGGCCCCGCCCGCGAGCGTGACGGAGGTGGTCGACCGCCTGTCGGCCCTCGCGCCCGACTCGGTCGCGTGCCTGGTGGCGTCGCTCCCGCGGCCGCTCCCGCTCGAGGCGACCGACGACGTGTTCAGCGCCCAGCCGGCGGTCGGCGCGCGGTCGCCGCGGTTGTTCGTCCAGTACCCGGGCCTCACGCTGACCGTGGTCCCGGAGGGCCCCGGGGCGTCGCTGGTCGAGCTCGGCGAGGCCGATCCGAGCCACCCCGGGCTGACGATCAAGGCCGAGCTCGCGTTCCCGCTCGATCTGTCGCCCACAGGCCCGCTCGATCCGATGGCGCCCTACGATCGCGTGGTGGACGGTGAGGGCACCCGGTGCGGGGTCTGTCACCCCGGGGAGGTCGAGGTCCGGGACGGGGTGTTCGCGTCGGTGCCGTTCCAGCCACTGTCGACTCGCCGAGTCCCGATCGACGCCGTCCGCGCCGAGGCCGAGGCCTGTCCGGACGCGCTCGACCCCGGCGGGACCGACGACCGGTGCGCGCTGCTGCGGGCGGTGTTCGGCGGCGGGCCGGTGTTCCACGCCCCGTTCCCCGCCGACACGCCCACGATCTACGACCCTCCCGCGTTGTGACGATCTTGGTACGATCGGCGGCGCTGCGGGTGCGATAGCAGGACGGGCGGAGGGACGAGATGATCGCGATGTTGTCGACCCTGATGTCGACCCTGATGCTGACCATGACCGACGCCAGCGCCGACCAGTGCGCGTGGATCCCGAAGGCGACGGCCGAAGCGGCGGTGAAGTACCTCGACCGCGGCGCCACCTGGGCGTCGTACTGCGAGCCCTGCGACGACCCGGCCCCGGCCGTGCACACCGCCGGCGCCCCGGCGCAGATCCGCGCCACGTCGGCGCCCGACCTGTGGGAGGTCGTGGTCGACGGGCAGCCGATCGACCTCGCGTACGTGTACGTCGTGCGCAAGCCGACCGACACCAAGCTCGGGAACCTCGCGTTCCTGGTGGACTGCCCGACGACCGGCGTCGGCAAGACGATCCCCCGCCCGCCGGAGCGCTGATCGCGGATCATTCCTCGCGGACCCAGGTGAACATCCGCGTTCGAACGCGCACGACGCAGTGGTGGTTCGCCGACGGGCGGGGCACCCTGTCAAAGACGGGGACCGGCGCGGAGGGGGGATGCTGCTGCTCGGGCTGACGGCCGTCGCACAGGGCGGCCGGATCATCGAGGTCGAGGTGACGTCGGACGGGCCGCGGTTCGACGTGGTCGGCCAGACCGACAACGCCGGCGAGCCGATCGTGACCTGGCAGGGTCGCCCGCTCGAGCTGTCGATCGTGGCCGACATCTCGGTGTCGGTCGTGACGGACCCGAACGGGCCCGCGGCGGAGATCCGCGACGCGATGGTCGCCGCGCACCGCGCGATGGCCGCCCACCCGGTCCGCGGCGACGCGATCGGGGTGACGGTGTTCGGCGGCAACGCGCGCACCTGGGTCCCGCTCGGACCGGTCGATCGGCCGGGCCTGGGGGACTGGTTGGCCTCGTTCGGACCCGCCACGAACGCTCCGTTGCCGTGGGCCACCGCCGACGAGCTGCGGGCCGGAGAGTGGACCGCCGAGCCCCGGCTCGCGACCGACCTCGGGCTGAACGCGTTCGCGACCGACCCGTCGACGGGCCTGCGCGACGTGTTCGCCGAGCTCCGCCGGACCTCGGTGCCGCTCAAGGCGGTGGTGGTGCTGTGGGACGGCGAGGCCACGGTCGAGACGTCGGTGAAGTCACTGCTGAACCGGTTCTGGAGCCGCGAGATCCACGTGTTCGCGATCGGGGTCGGTGACATCCACGCCGACGGCCTGGCCGCCCGCGGGGGTGGGGACGTGTACCTCGCCGGCGGATCCGCCGACCTCGCGATCGTCCGGATCATCGACCAGCTCAAGATGCCTGCGCCGTAAGCGCGTCGACGGGCACCCGCGCGCGATCCCGATCGCAGCTCGGCCGTACGGCGTGTCGGGTTGTCGGGCCGGCGAGAGTGGGGTTGATCCCTACGGATCCGCGCGGGAGGCGTAACTGCGCAGCGACCCGCCGGTCTCGTCCCCGGGGCATGGGTAGTAGCGAGACCGGAGTGAAAACGATGCCGAAGCTTCGCCACAGCGGGGCCCGTCGAGGGGCGAACGCGATCGAGTTCGCGCTCGTGGCGCCGGTCCTGGTCGCGATGATCGGGGGCCTGGTGGACTACGGGTGGTACTTCTGGCGGGAGGCGCTGCTCGTCAACGGGTTCCGCGAAGCCACCCGGGCGGGGGGCCTGCAGTCCGCGGCGACGACGGAGACCGGCGGGACCTGCACCACCTGCGTGACGATGGCCACCACCAGCGCCAACGCCGCGTTGACGAGCCAAGGATACAGCGGGGTCACCGTCACCCCGACGATCGAGCGGGTACCGGCGTCGGGCACGCCGTGCACGTACGCCGTGGTGATCGACACCACCGTGCCACACGAGCGAATCTTCTCGCTCGTACCCGGTCCGACCGAGATCCACGTGCGGATGGTCTCGATGGCCCAGAACCTGACGTGCGAGTGAGGTCTCCGATGGCGAAGTCCCGGTTGCGGTCGCGCGGTTCGGTGGTCACCACCGCCGCGATGATGTTGCCGTCGATGTTCGGGTTCGTGTCGATGGGCGTGGACTGGGGACGGGTGTCGGTCGCCCGGTTCGCGGTCCGCGCCGCCGCCGACGAGGCGGCGCTGGTGGCTGCGTCGGCGCTGACGTCCGCACCGACCGCCACCGACGCGATCGCGGCCGCCGAGGCGATCGGCACCGCCCGCGCGACCCAGTACGCGACGGCGATCTCGCTCGACAACCTGACGCTGACCGTCCAGAGCGTCAGCTACGGGTACTACGACAAGACCGCGGGGTGGTCGTCGACGATCCCCACGGGCAAGGCGCCGAACGCCGCCCACGCGATCGTGACCACCGATGTCCCGCTGACGTTCGCCCGCCTGTTCGGGATCGACAGCGTCACCGTGACCAAGGGGTCGAAGGCCGGCGCGGCGGTGGTCGCGGGGCGGGCGCCGGATCTGGTGGTGGTCCAGGACGTGACGCCGTCGATGAGCAGCGGCGACATCGCGAACTCGAAGCTCGCGAACACCGCGCTGATCGACTGCATCGAGGGCAACGCCCACCCGAGCACGCGCGGCGCGTTCCTGAAGTTCGCGAACATCGACAAGACCGTGGTGGCGCTCCAGTCGTACCAGGACGCGCCCGGCGCGCTGCGGTCGGCCGTCACCGGCGCGTCTCCGTCCACCGGGTACAGCAACTCCGGGATCTGCGTCGGCGGCGGGTGCACCAGCCACTCCGCCGGCCTGTACGGCGCGATCTCCCTGCTGAACGCCACCACCGAGCCCCCGGAGGGCGTGGGGCAGGCGGTGATCGTCGTCACCGACGGCGCACCGTACACAAACGACTCCGGGTGCACCTCGGTCGCGTCGTCGTCGGCGTCGGCCACCCCGTACCAGAAGTGGATGGTCGGCACCGCCACCGCCCGGTGCGGCGCGCTGGCGGCGGCGACCACCTCGACCGCGTGCAACAACGTCGGCGGCCGGTGGTTCACCAGCGGGACCAAGTGCCGCCCGTCGGACAACGGCGCCGAGGGCACGGGCGCTCAGGGCCCCGGCAAGTGCACCAAGACGTCCTACACGTCCGAGGCCCGGTGCGAGGGGAACGGCGGCACCTGGACCCGCAGCAGCTCCAGCACGGCGAACCCGAGCTCGCAGACCGCGTGGACCGACCAGGCGAAGGCGCTGGCGGAGGCCGGCACCTGGGGGCCGATCGACGTGTACGCCGTGTACTACTCGAGCGGCGCCAGCGCGACCTACAAGGCCGACAACCTGAGTTTCCTGGCCAACCACGTGGTCCGGGGGAAGGGCGCCGAGCTCGGCGTGCTCGACGCCCCCACCGGGTCCTCGCTGGTCGACGCCCTGGAGGACGTGTGCAAGGAATACACGGTCGGCTCGCCCGGCCTGATCGAGTGACCTGATGGCCAACTCCGACCAGTTCGAACGGCAGCGGCGCGCAGTGAAGCTGGCGGTCGCCACCGGTACGATGGCGATCTCCGCGGTGTGCGCGCTGTGGATCTGCGCCACCGTCGGCACCCTGGGCGCTGACCTGAGTCAGGTGACGCTGGACAACGCGATCGTCCCGGTGTCGGTCCCCACCTACGCGCGCACGCTCGGGGTCGGCTCGACGATCACGGAGCAGGACCTCGTGATGACCGTGATCGCGCGCGAGTACCTGCCGGAGGACGCGCTGCGCTCCCCGCAGGCCGCGATCGGGCGGGTGCTGCTCGAGCGGGCGCTGGTCGGGGATCTGGTCCGCGAGGAGCGGATGGCCCCCCCCGCGATCGACGGTGGCCTCCACGCGCTGGTCCCGCGCGGGATGCGGGCCCAGAGCCTCGAGATCAAGGGCGCCCCGGCGCTGTCCGGGTTCGTCGAGCCCGGCAACAAGGTCGACGTGCTGGTCACGATCCCGGACGAGGAAGACGCCGAGCACGGCGAGACCGTCACCCTCGCGTCCGGCGTCCCGGTGCTGGCGGTGAACGAGCGGATCTCCGAGACGGTGGCCGGCGAGCCGGTGTTGAAGTCGCAGATCACCGTGGTGGTGACGCCGGCGGAGTCCGAGCGGCTGACGCACGTGACCGCGATCCACGCCCGGATCACGCTGACCCTGCGGTCGGACCTCGACGACGCGCCGACCGCCGCCGTCGCGCCGGTCGATCGGATCGGGCGACCCCGGCGCCAGCTGACCGTGGCCGAATACCGCGAGCGGGTCACCGACGAGGACCTCGCCGCGATGGAGGCCCGGATGGCGCCGCCGGAGATCGCGGTCGCGAACCTCGCCGCGACGGCTCCGGAGCTCGCGGTGGTCCCGATGGGAGGTCGCTGAGGCGCGTCGGGCGCGGGTCGTGACCTCGTACACACGGCGTCCATCCGGCGTCCACACGGCGTCCACATCCGGTGTCCAGGATCCGGGTGGAGGTCGGATGGCCGAGCTGCGGATCCTGTCGTGGAACATCGCTCACGGGCGCGGGCTGGCGCGTCGGGTGTCGACGGTCGGGCGGGTCGGGATCGAGCGGAACCTGGCGGCGATCGCCGAGGTCGTCCGTGAGGTCCGGCCGGACGTGGTGGCGCTCCAGGAGGTGGACGCACCGTCGAGCTGGAGCGGGGACTTCGATCACCTGGAGCGGCTGTCGGCGTGGACCGGATTGCCGCATCGGCTCCACCGAACGTCGTTCGAGCTGACGATGGGCCGGACGCGGATCGCGTGCGGGACGGCGCTGTTGTCGGCGCACCCGTGGGTCCGCGCACGCAGCGCCTCGTTCGGCAGTACGTGGCGATGCGTCAAGGGCTGGGTCGCGGGGACGATCGACGCCGACGGGGTGCGGGTCGAGGTGTTCAGCGTCCACCTCGACTTCTTGAACCCGCGGGTCCGCCGCCGACAAGTCGCGGCGTTCGCCGACGAGCTCTCCCGGACCTCGGTGGTGGCGGGGGACCTGAACTGCGTGTCCGCCGACCGCGGCGCGCTGGCCGACCTCGTGCGCCGGGCCCCGATCCGCCTCGCGGGCCCGAGCGAGCCGACGTTCCCCGCGACCGCACCCCGGTGGCGCCTCGATCGGGTGCTGGTCACCCCGGCGATCGACGTCCGCGACGTGCGGGTCCTCGACGTCCGCCACGCCGATCACCGCCCGGTGGTGGCCGACCTGACGGTGCGGTCACCGGAGGCGTGACCTGCCGGCGCGCGGGCACTGGCGTGGATCGGGGAGGGCCAGGCACCCGGCCAGCCAATCGTGGCGGGCAGCGAGCCAGCTCTTCACGATCGCGACCTCGTCCGCCAGATCCCCGCCGCGCGGCGGGTAGTCCGTCCACACCGCGAAGTTCCGCGCCGCCGCGTGGGTCAACGGGGCGGTCAGCGCGTCGATCCGGGCGTTCACCCGGTCGGTGGCGAGCTCACCGTCGAGCAGCGCCGCGAGCCGCGCGAAGTACGCGTCGCGGAACGTCGGATCGTCGAACAGCGGGCCCCAGAACCCGTAGTCGAACACCGCCGTCGCGTCCTCGTCGGTCTCGCCGACCGCGTCCCATCCGGTCGGATCGTCGCACCGCTCCTCGGCGGCGCACCCCATCGTCCGGTCGAAGTCCCACACCGGGCCGGCCACGAACGCCCCGTCGCGATCCTTGTGGTAGTAGCCGGACAATCGGAACGCGTCCGGGTTCTTGGCCCACACGTTCAGCAGGTGGTGGTCGATCCATGCCGGGACGTCGATCCGCGCCGGATCGAGTTGTCCGGCGAGGAGGCTGTCGGCGAGCGCGTCGAGGGCGCCGGTCAGGTACGCGGACTGCGCCGGGACGACCTCGGCCTCGGCCGGATCGATCCACACGAACGGGTGATCGAACGTGATCGCGCCGCCGGCGGTCCCGGCGACGAACCCGACCTCGTCCGGCCCCTCGCGGTCCTCTTTGAACAGGTACCCGCCGGACAGGTCCGGGAGCGTCAGGTCGTCGAGGTCGAGGCCCGCGATGTCCACCCGGTCCGGGCCGCGCTCGATCCGCTCGGTGATCACGTAGATCCCGACGTAGTCGTCGTCGCCGATGTTCTCGTCCCCGTCGGCGACGTACACCTCGGCGTACCGGGTGCGGGGGGCCCACCGGCCGAGCGCGTTGCTGAGCTCGTACACGAGCGCGTCCCGGACGAAGGCGCGATCGAACTTCAGCGGCGCGACCAGCACCCAGTCGTCGTCGGCTGGCATCCCGAGGAGGGGCAGATCGCGGCTGCCGTCGTCGTCCGCGTCCCACAGCTCGAGCCGGTACGGGTGCTTCGGGTAGTCGGACGAGCTCGAGCCGCGCACCTTGAGCCCGGCGCGGGTCGACAGCGTCGCCGGGCCCGGCCACTGGACCGCTGCGCCCGCCGGCGGCTCGAACACCGACAGCGAGAACGGCGTGAACGACTCCTCCTTGTCGTCCGGCGCGTCGAGCGGCGTCCACAGCACCACCACCGGCAGGGTCGACGCCATCGGCGCCGCGAGATCCGGCGCGACCATCAGGTAGGTCGGCGCGATCGCGGACCGTCCGTGCGCGTTGTCGGCGTGGATCCGGACGGTCGCGGCGTCCTCCAGGTGGATCGGGCCGTCGTATCGGGTGGAGCCCGGCCCGGCCGGCGTCCCGTCGAGGGTGTAGGTCAGCCGGGCGTCCGGGTCGTCCGCCCGGAGGGTCACCGTGACCTCGCCGGCGTAGATCCCCGCGGGCGGCGACGCCCACACCATCGGCGGCCCGTGCGGCTGCGGGTCGACCACCGGAGCGGTCGGGTCGATCGAGGTCGGAGGCCGGTCGCCCGCGGGCTCGACCGGACACCCCGCCGCCAGCAGCCACCATCCGCGCACCTGTCCCCCCTCCGACGCGCAATGCCGGGACCGGGTCCGACCGATCGGTCCGAGACAGGGTACGCTCGCCCGGGGTCGGAGTGAACGTCGACGCGACCAGCACCGGAGCCACGCGCGTCTCGGCCGCGGTCCTCCCCGCGATCGCGGCGGTCGGGATCCCGGCGATCGCCGTGGGCCTGGTCGCGGCGGGGCACCCGGAGCGGGCGCTGTTCGGGGTCGCGCTGGCTCTGGTCGCGGCGTGCGCGATCCGCGCGGGGAGCGGGGTGATGGTCGGGATCGCCGTCGCCGCCTGGCTCGCCGCCACCGGACCCGACGCGCTGCGGTTCTCGACCTCGCCGTGGATCCGGACGTGGAACGTGTTCCACTACGCCCTCGGGACCGAGTACTTCGACGAGCTCGGGTACCGCGACCTGTACGCCGCGGCCCTCCGGGCGGACGAGGAGCAGGCCGACCGGTGGGACGACGTCGATCGGGTGCGAGACCTCGAGACCTACCGCAAGGAACGCCGGGTCCGCGGCGGGTACGACCCGGCCGGCCGATTCGCGCCGGACCGATGGGACGCGTTCCGGGCCGACGTGGCTGCGCTCCAGCCGTTGGCGTCGCGGAGCCAATGGGCCGACATGTTCCGGGACCGCGGCTACAACCCGAGCCCGTTCTTCGCCGCGATCACCCGGCCGATCACCCACGCGCTCCCGGTGCGGACCGCGGTCGGGCGCAAGGCCCTCGGGACGCTGGACCCGATCGGGTACCTGATCGCGTTCGCGGCGCTCGGGCGGGCGTTCGGCGCGCGGGTGGCGGCGATCGCGGCGGCGTCGTTCGCGCTGTCGGTGGTCAACGACGGGCGGCTGATCGGCGGGTTCCTCCAGTACGACTGGTTCGTCGCCACCGCGCTGGCCGTCGCGGCGATCGGCGCCCGCAAGCCGGTGGGGGCGGGGATCGCGCTCGGGTACGCGGCCGTGGCGCGGGTGTTCCCGGTGGCGGTCGCCGCGGCGGTGATCGGTCCGGCGGTCGTCCGCGCGGTCGTCCGTCGACGGCCGGTGGATCGGTTCACCGCGCGGTTCGCCGGGTCGTTCGTCGCGTCGGTGGCGGTGGCGTTGGCGATCGGGGCCTCGACCGGGCGCGGGGCCGCGGCGTGGGGGGAGTTCGCCGACCGGATGGCGATCCACACCGCCAGCCACCCCGTCGGGGAGCAGCGGATCGGCCTCGCCCACCTCGCGACCCTCGATTGGCCCCTGGCGGACAGCGAAGACGAGCGGGAGGACCTGCTCGAGGCCCGGCGGCCGCTCCGGCTGGTGATCGCCGGCCTCGGGCTCGCCGGGGTCGCGCTGGCGCTGGTCCGGCGGCGCGGACCGGAGGCGGTGGTGCTCGGTCTGGCCGTGGTGTTCCTCGGGACGGTGGCGTCGCGGTACTACTACGCGATCCTCGCGCTGGCGCCGGTCGCGGGCGGCCCTCGGCGGTGGCGGTTCGAGATCGCGAACGCCGCGCTGCTGGCCGGCGGGATCGCGATCGACCGGCTGTCGCTCGAGCCGTACCCGACGTACCTCGCGGTCGAAGGGCTCGTCGCGGTCGGGCTCGGGGGG
>JBEBJW010000181.1:0-8992 GCA_040079715.1 Myxococcota bacterium
GGTGTGCCCCCCGCCCCGCCGATCCCGTGCGCCGTGCCCGGCGGGCTGCGCGACCCGTCGAACGCACAGGTCGACGCCGGGAACGACGAGATGGTCGCCGGGCGGCTCGCGGTCGCCCTCGACCGGTACCGGGCGGCGATCACGCTCAACCAGTGCAACGCGACCGCGTGGACCGCCCTCGGCGACGGGCTGCTCCAGACCGGCAACGCCGCCGCCGCGCGGGCCGCGCTCGAGGCCGCCACCCGCCTCTCCCCGACCCACTTCCACGCCTGGACCAGCCTCGGAGCGGCGCTCGAGCGGACGGGGGATCGCTCCGGCGCCGCAGCGGCATACCAGCGTGCATTGCAAGGCCAACCGGGCTACCCCCCTGCGACCGCGGGCCTCGCGCGCGTCCGCTGACCACGACCGTCCGAGCCGGACCGGGCCGACCCGACCGGTGCGACCGGACCGGTCAGCGTCCGATCCCGGTTCGACCGGGGTCGCGTCGGCGTCCCGGCGGCCTCGGCGGGCCGCGGATCGCGTTGACAGCTCGCTGACCCCCCGGTAGCATCCCGCCACGTCCCGCAGGAGTTCCACAGATGGGCAAGCGTCCGGCCTTCACCCTGCCCGAAGGTCTGAAGATGGACATCACCGCCGATCGGCTCGCGATCGAGTACGACGGCGACGTCGAGATCGAAGTGGACCTGGGACGGAAGCTCGCCGGGGTGCGGGCCGCGGGAGATCTGACGGTCAAGCTGCCCCACGTGACCGGCGACCTCGTGTCGGGCGGCGTGCTGCGGATCCAGGGCGACGTCGACTCCGGGATCCTCCACGGGCGCGAGGTCGTGCTCGGGCGCCAGACGGTGAAGTGCAAGGCGATCTCGGCCGAGGAGCGGATCATCATCGGCCCGGCCACGATCTCGTGCGACGTGATCATCGCGCCCGAGATCAACCTCGACCCCAAGGCCTCGGGGCGGGTCACGGTGATCGAGAGCCTGAACGAGCGCGGCGCCACCAAGATCAAGGGCGGGTTCAGCCTCGCCGACTACGAAGACATGTTCGGCAACTCGCGCGAGTTCCTCACCTCGCGCGGGCTCGCCCCGCTCGGCGCCCCGAAGCCGGTGCCGATCGCCGACTCGCCGCCGCCGGTGATCGCGCCCCGCAAGCAGCGCAACGAGGAGGAAGACACGGACGATCCGCTGTCGCTGTCGCTCGACGACCTCGAGCCGCTGGTCGATCACAGCGCCGACGGCGCGACCAAACCGAACAACGACGAGCTCCACACCCGCCTCAGCGAGGCGCTCGGGCGGATCACCGCCTGCTACGAGGGCGCGGATCTGCCGCCGGCGGTCGAGCACCTCCGCGAGCTGGTCGAGCAGCGCGACTACGACAGCCTCCGCCAGAGCATCACCGAGGTCTGGAACAGCCTGCTCGGGTTCCACCAGAAGCGCGGGATCCGGCCCCACCACCAGGTCACCCACGCGTTCAACGTGATCCACGGGCTGGTCCAGGGCTGACGGCAGGCGCGGTTTCCGGGCAACCTGACGCCGGGTTGACGGGTCGTCGGTTAGGATGCGGCCCGGTCGGCTCGGCTGGGCTGGTCTCCTGGAGTCGGGACATGCGGGTCACGTACGTCGTCGGGTGCTCGGTGCTGGCGCTCCCCCTCCTCGGAGGGTGCAACCGGTACGACCTGTTCCGCGTCGCGGGCTACCAGCAGCAGAGCTTCTCGAACCGGGCCGACATCCTGTTCGTGGTCGACAACTCCGACTCGATGCTGGAGGAGTCGTCGTCGCTCGCCGCGAACTTCGCCGGGTTCATCGGCAAGATCGACGAGGTCGAGCAGGAGCTCGCGCACGACGGGCTGCCGGACGCGGTCACCAACTTCGTCGACTACGTCCAGAACCGGTCGGCGTACATCGACTACCAGTTCGGGATCACCACCACCGACGTCGACACCGACGGCGGCGAGCTGCAGGGCCCGGTCGTCGCCCGCGGCGAGGCCGACGTGCCGAACCGGTTCGTCGAGACGCTCGCGTGCGAGAGCACCTGCTTCAGCAGCGCCGCGGTCGTGCCATCCGACCCGGACTACCAGTGCGGCCAGCCGCTCGGCGAGTACCTGTCCGAGGAGTTCCTCGACTGCCAGTGCGCGAACTCGTGGCGGGGGAACTGCGGCGCGGCGAACGAAGAGGGCATCGAGGCCACGTTCCTCGCGATGTGCCGCGCGGTGCCGAACCCGCCGGTCGACTGCTTCGCCGACATCATCGACGACGAAGGCAACACGATCCCCGCCCGGCTCGACCAGGGAGACGTGGGGTCGAACGCGGGCCTGCTGCGCGACAACGCGAACTTCATCCCGGTCATCGTGACCGACGAGGGCGACGGCTCGCGCCGGATCCCGGGCGGCGACGAGATCCCCGAGGCGTACAACCGGCTGTTCTCGCAGTTCAACACCCGGATGTCGTGGGTGTTCATCGGCCCGGGCCAGGACGCGTCGAACAAGGTCGTCTGTCCCGGCACCGCGACGGACTGGGGCGTCACCCGGTACAACTACATGGTCCACACGACGGACGGCCTGTCGATCGACATCTACGACGACACCTGCACCAGCCGGAACTTCGAGTCGGCGCTCGAAGAGCTGGCGTCGCTCCTCACGAACCTGCTGACCTCGTTCCCGCTCCAGTCGGTCCCGATCCCGGGTACGATCCAGGTGCTGGTCGACGGCGACGTGGTCGACGAGGCGTCGATCACCGGCCAGGACGAGTTCGGCCTCGACGAGTTCGACGACGGGTGGACCTACCGCTCGTCCGACAACGCGATCGTGTTCCACGGCACCGCGATCCCGGCGTACGACGCCAAGGTCGAGGTGTACTACAAGCCGGTCGACGGGATGCCCCGCGAGCTGCCGTTCTGAAACCGCCGTTTCCGCTACCGCTTCCCCTGCTCCACCGCTCTGGGCTGCTCTCGAGTCCGGGCTCGCTTTTCGAGAGGGACATGGACATCCGCAGCTTGGTTTCTCGCGTGTCGCTGGTCCGCTGGCTGGTCGCCGTCGTCGTGATGGTGGTCGCGAGCGCGCCGGCCCGGGCTCAGGATCCGGTCGACATCGGCGTGATCCGCGACGAAGACATCACCGTGGTCCAGAAGCTCCTGTACCCGAAGAACGATCGGGCGGAGATCGGCGTCCACCTCGGGGTGATGCCGTTCGACACCTACCTGACCACCCCGAACGCCCAGCTGTCGTACGTCCAGCACCTGTCCGAGAAGTTCGGGATCTCGCTGCTCGCGGGCGGCGGGTGGGGCTTCAAGACCGGCGTGTACCGACAGCTCGAGTCTCCGGCGTTCGGCGTGGCTCCCTACGCGTACCGGTACCTCGGGTCGGCCCTGCTCGGGCTCGAGTGGTCGCCGGTGTACGCGAAGCTGAACTGGAACGGCGGCCGGGTGCTCCACTTCGACGTGTACGTCCCGGTGCGGGTCGGGTTGACGGTCGAGCAGTCGGTGATCCCGTCCGGCGGGATGGCGTTCGCCCCCACCGCGTCCCCCGGGATCGGCGGCCGGTTCTTCCTGTCGCGCGGATCGGCGCTGAAGGTCGAGCTCCGCGACGATCTGCTGTTCGAGTACCGGAAGCTCACGAGCTCGCTCGAGTTCAAGCAGAACGCCGACGTGACCGTCGGGCTCGTGTTCCTGTCCGCCGCGAAGAAGGAGTGACGATGCTCGCGGTGTGTCTGCTCGCGCTGGCGCTGCCCGCTGGCGCCCAGGTCCCCGCTCCCCCGTCCGGGACGTCGGCGCCGCTCGCGCCCGCGATGACGGACGAGCAGCGGGCCGCGGCGTTCACCACCTGGGCGACGTCGCTCGCCTCGGGCAACCGGGACGCGGCGATCGCTGCCCTGACCGACATCCTCGACGACCCGTCGAAGGCGCCGGTCCACGGCGAGGCGTACGCCCACCTCGGCGAGGCGTTCGCCGAGCTCGACCTGAAGCTCGCGGCGATCGGGGCGATGGGCCGCGGGTTGGCGCTCGATCCGGTCCACACCGCGACCGTCGCGCCGAAGGCCCTGGCGCTGGTCCAGGAGCTCGGCGAGAGCGGCCTCGTCGGCGAGGCGGTCGGCAAGAACGTCGGGATCCAGGTCGAGCCCGCCGCCCGGAACGAGCTCGCGCTGGTCGCCGCGCGGTACCAGCTCGACCACGCGAGCTACGGCCCGGCGCTCGGGATCCTGATGATGGGCTCGAAGGACGGCGAGAAGTTCGAGGACGTGGAGCTGATGCGCGGGATCGTGCTGTCCCAGCAGGACAAGCACGCCGACGCGATCGCCCCGCTGCTCACCGCACTCGCCCTCGGGATCCAGCACGACCGCGACGAGAAGTGGGTCAACACCGCGAACCTCGACGTGGCGCGCGCGTACTACTCGTCCGGCAACTACGGCCAGGCAATCACCTACTACGCGAAGATCGAGCGCAGCAGCGACTGGTGGCTCGACGCGCAGTTCGAGCGGGCGTGGGCCCACTTCCGCGGCAACGACGTGAACGGCGCGCTCGCGATGCTGTACACGCACGACTCTCCGTTCTTCACCGACTTCTTCTATCCGGAGGCCGATCTCCTCCGGGCGTACTCGCTGTTCGTGATGTGCAAGTTCACCGACGCGACCAAGGAGATGGACGCGTTCGCCGCGAAGTACGAGCCGATCCAGAAGGAGCTCGCCGGCCTCTCCCTGTCGCCGAAGGACGCCTACGCCGACGTGGTCGCGTTCCGCGACGACCAGACCACCCGGATCCCGACCTACGTGCTCCGGCCGTTCCGGCACGAGCAGCGCCTGACCGACGCGATGGCGACGGTCGAGCGGTCCGAGGACGAGCTGAAGACGATCGGCAAGAAGCTGTCCGGCCGCGGCGCCGCGGTCGCGACCGAGCTGGTCGAGACCCAGCGCGACGCCCGGATCGAGGTCGAGGGCCAACGGGTGCTCGGCCGGATCGACGCCGCGAAGGCGACCCTCGGCTCGATGCTCGAGGGGATCGAGATCACCCGGCTCGACGTCCTGAACCTCGAGGCCCAGATGTACGAGCGGGCCGCCGCCACCGGGGTGCTCGACTACGGCAGCCACCTCGCAGCCCTCAAGGACATGAAGAAGAAGCGGCGCGGGTTCCACGTCTGGCCGTGGCAGGGCGAGTACTGGGCCGACGAGCTCGGGTGGTTCGTGTTCTCGGCCCGGCCCGATTGTCCCGAGTCGATGGCCCGCGGCGAGGGTACGGACACTCCGTGAACGAAACTTCCGGTGGTGTCGGTGAACCGTCCGTCGAACGTCATCCGAGCGGGCTCCGGGTCGCGGTGCGCCCGATGCCGGACAGCCCGGTGGCGTCGGTCCAGCTGTGGTTCGACGCGGGGGCGGTCGACGAAGACCCGTCGATCGCCGGCGCTGCGCACTTCGTCGAGCACATGCTGTTCAAGGGGACCGAGCGGCGCGCGGTCGGCGAGGCCGCGGCCGCGATCGAGGCCGCCGGCGGCGATCTGAACGCGTGGACGAGCTGGGACGAGACCTGCTTCCACGCGACGCTCGAGGCCAGCAACGTCCGCGACGCGCTCGACGTGGTGTTCGACATGACGGGCGCGTCGGTGCTCGACGCGGGCGAGCTCGAGCGCGAGAAGCAGGTCGTGCTCGAGGAGATCCGCGGGTACGAGGACGATCCGGACTCGGTCGCGGCCGATCGGCTCCAGTCGCTGCTGTTCGGTGAGCACCCGTACGGGCGGCCGGTGATCGGGTTCCCGACCACGGTGACCGGCCTCGATCGGGCCGCGGTCCAGGGGTTCTGGCGCCAGAACTACCACCCGGCGCGGGCGGTGCTGGCGGTCGCGGGGCCGGTGGAGCTGCGCGAGGTGCTCGGGTGGGTCGATCCGCTGGTCGCGCGGTGGCCGGCCGGAAGCCCGCGGCGGACCCTCCCGGCGACCCATCCGGCGCCGTCGACCCGGATCGAGCGGTTGGAGCGCGACTTCGGGTCGGTGGTCGTCCAGCTCGGGTGGCCGGGGCCGGGGATCGGCCACCCGGACGCGCCGGCGCTCGACGTGCTGGTCCAGGCGCTCGGCCAGGGCGCGGCGTCGCGGCTCGGGGTGCTGCTCGACCTCGAGCGCGGGGTCGCGAGCCACGTGTGGTGCGACGCGATGGCGTGGGCCGGCGGCGGCCTGCTCGGGGCCGGGTTCCTGTGCGGCGAGACCGAGCAGGCGATCGGCCTCGCGGTGGGCGAGCTGGCGCGGGTGGTCCGCGACGGGCTCCCGGGCTCGGTCGTCGCCCGCGCGCGCGACAGCATCCTCGCCGACCTGCTGTTCTCGACCGAGACGGCGGAGGGGGTGGCGGCGGATCTCGCGTGGAGCGTGGCCCGCCGGGACGATCCGCGGCACGACCGGTGGTACGCGGCCCAGGTCGCGGCGGTGACCGCCGAGCGGGTCCGGGAGGTGGCGCGGACCTGGTTCGACCTCGACCGGATGCAGATGGTGGTGATCGACAAGGATCTCACCACCCGAAAGCTCAGGTCGGTCGTCGACAAGGCCCGCAAGCTGCCGGTGGCGAAGCCGATCGCGAAGAACGCGGTGGTCGACGTGAGCCGCGGCGGGCTGCGGATCGTCGCCCTGCCGGACGCCGGGCGGATCGCGGCGATCCACGTGACCGGGTACGGCGGGCAGCTCCTCGAGGGCCCGCGGTCGGCCGGGGCGAGCGAGGCGTGGTCGCGGCTCGTGCTCCGCGGGGCCGGTCCGTACGACGCGACCGAGCTCGCCGAGCGGTCGGACGCGCTGGCGCTGGCGCTCGACGCGTCGGCCGGGCGCAGCGCGTTCTCGATCCAGGCGTCGTTCCCCGCGACGGACCTCGACGCGTCGCTCGACCTCGTGGGCCACGTGCTGGTCGAGCCGCACCTCGCCGACGAAGACTGGGACAACGTCCGCGAGGAGATCCTCGACGACCAGGCGGCTCAGGTCGATCGGCCGTCGGCGGTCGCGACCGACCTGCTGTGGCGCGCGCTGTGGCCGGATCACCCGTGGCGCCTGCCGTCGCTGGGGACCGCGGCCACGATCGAGCGGCTCGGGACCAAGGCGCTGTGGAAGCACCACCAGGCGCAGATCGCGAAGGACAACCTCGTGATCACGGTCGCGGGCGGGCTCGACCCGTACGCGGTCGCGGATCGGCTCGAGGCCGCGCTCGAGCCGCTGGCGGCCGCGGCGACGATCCCGGAGCGGACCGCCGGACCGGCTCCCGGATCGACCCGGGTGGCGAAGCGCGCCGGGAACGAGCAGGCGATCGTGGTCGTCGGGGTGCGGGGGGTGCCGATCGGGCACCCGGACCGCACCGCCCTGGCCCTCGCGAGCCACCTGCTCGACGCGCAGAGCGGCCGGCTGTTCCTGAAGCTCCGCGAGCAGCGCGGCCTCGCGTACGGCGTGTGGGCGGCGTCCGAGACCGGGATCGACGGCGGCGTGTTCTCGGCCGGCCTGGCGACCGATCCGGCGCGGGTCGACGAGGCGGTCGACGCGCTCGTCGCCGAGCTCGCGGCCCTCGCGAGCGACCCGCCGGACGAGGTCGAGGTCGATCGGACCCGGAAGATGATGTACGGCCTCGCGGCGATGCGGCACCAGCGGGTGTCGGCGCGGGCGTCGGACCTCGCGTGGTCGACCCGGTTCGGCCAGCCGTACGGCCTCGACGCGCTGAAGCAGCGGCTGACCGCGGTCACGCCGACCCAGGTCCGCGACGCGCTCCGGGCGCTGGCGTTCGGCGACGCGGTGCGGGTGCTGGTCCGGCCGAAGGGGTGAGCCTCCACGCCTCGGGCGACGCCGGATCGGGCGACGACCACCGCGCAGACCCGCACGGGGTGTACGTCCACGTCCCGTGGTGCCGGGCGCGCTGCCCGTACTGCGCGTTCGCGGTGGTGCCCGGCGAGGCGCCGCCGGACTGGCCGCCGTTCGTGGCGCGGGTCCTCGCGGAGTACGACCAGCGGCGGTTCCCCGGCCGTCCGACCACCGCGTACCTCGGCGGCGGCACCCCGTCCCGGCTGCCCCCCGAGGCGATCGCTGCGCTCGTCGCCGCGATCGACGCGTCCGGCGAGGTCACCGCCGAGGTCAACCCCGAGGACCTGACCGACGACTGGCTCGCGGGCGCGGTCGCCGCCGGGGTGAACCGGGTGTCGCTCGGGGTCCAGTCGCTGACCGACCCGATCGCGCGCCGGCTCGGCCGCGGCCATACCAGCAAGCTCGCCGAGGCCGCGATCGACCGGGTCGCGCGGTCTCCGCTCCGGACCTGGTCGCTCGACCTGATGTTCGCGGTGCCGGGCCAGACGCTGCGCGACCTCGACGACGACCTCGACCGGGTGATCGCCGCGGGCGCGCCCCACGTGTCGGTGTACGGCCTGACGTTCGAGCCGGGCACCCGGTTCGAGTCGGCCCGGGCGCGCGGCAAGCTGGTCCCGCTCGACGACGACGGCTGGCGGGCGATGTACGACCGGCTGGTCGAGCGCCTCGCGGCGGCGGGGATCCACCGGTACGAGGTGTCGAACTTCGCCCGCGACGGCCACCGGTCGGCCCACAACCGGCTGTACTGGACCGATCGGCCGTACGTCGGGCTCGGACCGTCGGCGCACGGGTACGCCCCGGACGGCCAGCGGTGGGTCAACGTCGCCGAGCTCGACCCGTACCTCGTCCTCGACGATCCGACCGCGTCCCGCGAGACCCCCTCCCCCGCCGCCCGGGCGACCGACCGGCTGGTGAGCGGCCTGCGATCGATCGACGGGATCGACCTCGATCGGCTCGGGGTGCCGATCGACCCGCGGGTGATCGAGGTGCTGGTCCGGAACGGGCTCGTGACCCGGACCGGCGATCACCTCGCGCTGACCGACGCCGGGTTCCCGGTGTGCGACGGGATCGTGGCCCGGCTGGTGGACGCCCTGGAGCCCTAGCAGGCCTCGGGAAAGCTCGCTTCGCGAGGTTCCCGGCCTGCTGGATGCCGATGGCTCGCCTTCGGACCGCCGCCCTCCGGGCGACCCTCCGCTC
>JBEBJW010000182.1:0-8974 GCA_040079715.1 Myxococcota bacterium
GGCGAAGGTCGACCAGCTACTCGACCTCGTCGGCGAGCTGATCATCGCCGGCACCGCCGTCCGCCACCTGCCCGCGACCGGCCTCGACGACGAGTCGTTCGCCCGCGCGTCCGCCCAGCTCGATCGGGTGGTCCGGTCGCTCCAGGACGTCGCGATGTCGCTCCGGATGGTCCCGGTCGGCCCGACGTTCCGCCGGATGGTCCGCCTGGTGCGCGACGTGTCGCAGCGGGTCGGCAAGGCGGTGGACCTCGCGATCGAGGGCGAGGAGACCGAGATCGACAAGACCGTCGCCGAGCTGATCACCGATCCGCTGGTCCACCTGGTCCGGAACGCGATCGACCACGGGCTCGAGGCGCCGGACGCCCGGTCGGCCGCCGGCAAGCCGCGCACCGGGCAGGTCCGGTTGTCGGCGGCCCACGTCGGGGGCGAGGTGCTGATCCGGGTCGAGGACGACGGCCGAGGGCTCGATCGGGCGCGGATCGTGGCCCGGGCGGTCGATCGGGGGCTCGTCACCGCCGCCGCGGCCGCGCGGATGCCGGACGCCGAGGTGTTCGGGTTCATCTTCGAACCCGGGTTCTCGACCGCCGAGGCGGTGACCGACGTGTCCGGCCGCGGGGTCGGGATGGACGTGGTCCGCCGGAACCTCGAGCTGGTCAAGGGGCGGGTCGACATCAAGAGCGTCGCCGGGTCCGGTGCCGTGTTCACCCTCCGGATCCCGCTCACGCTCGCGATCATCGAGGGGATGCTGGTGCGGGTCGGGGCCGCGACGTTCACCGTGCCGCTGCTCCGGATCCGCGAGTCGGTGGTCGCGAAGCCGGAGGACGTGACCGTGCTGTCGACCGGCCAGGAGGTGGTCCGGATCCGGGGCGAGCTGCTCCCGGTGCTGCGGATGCACCGGCTGTACGAGATCGAGCCCGACCACACCGCGATCGAGCGCGGGATCCTGGTGGTGGTCGAGGACGGCGGCCAGCCGCTGTGCCTGTTCGTCGACGAGCTGATCGGCCAGCGCCAGACCGTGATCAAGGCGGTGTCCGGCTACCTCGGGGTGATCCGCGGGGTCGCGGGGTGCACGGTCCTCGGCGACGGCCGGATCAGCCTGATCCTCGACGTGGGCGCGCTGGTCCGCGTCACCGGGAGCGGCGCGTGACCGCCGACCCGCGCCAGGTCCGCCCGTCGATCCGCCGGGTCGCGACCCTCGCCCGGCTCGCGGTCGCGGCGACCGCGTATCGGCGGGCAGCCCCGGCGGCGAAGGACGCGGCGGCGGAGCGGCTGGCGAAGGCGCTGGCCGAGGCCCGCGGGCTGCCGCACAAGGTCGGGCAGGTGCTGGCGGGCAGCGGCGACAACGCGTTCGCCGCCGCGCTCGACGCGGTCCCGCCGCGGCCGTTCGACGCGGTGATGGCCGAGCTCGAGGCCGCGCTCGGCTGCGATCGGTCGGTGCCGTTCGCGTGGATCGACCCGGTCGGGATCGCGGCGTCGATCGGGCAGGTCCACGCGGCGCGGCTCCGGTCCGGCCGGCGGGTCGCGATCAAGGTCCGCCACCCGGAGGTCGCGGGGGCGCTCGCGACCGAGCTCGCGCTGCTCGGGTGGGTCCCGGGGCGCGGCCCGGTCAAGGCGTTCGGGATCGATCTCGACGCGTGGCGGGCGTCGGTCGCCGACGGGCTCGCCGAGGAGCTCGACTTCGCGGCGGAGGCCGAGGCCCAGCGGACGCTGCGGATCGGCCTCGCCGGGCTGCCGGTGGTCGTGCCGGAGGTGGTCGAGCGGTGGTCGACCGACGCGGTGCTGGTCCAGTCGTGGGAGGACGGCGAGCCGCTGTCGGCGGCGACCGCGTGGACCGACGACGAGCGGGCGGACCTCGCCGCGACCCTGGTCCGGGCGTTCTTCCGGTCGCTGTTCACCGTCGGGCGGGTCCACGCGGATCCGAACCCGGGCAACCTCGCGGTCCGGCGGGCGGGTCCGGTCGCGGTGCTGCTCGACTTCGGCGCGACGGCGCGGGTCCCGGCGGACCGGGCGGCGACGTTCGCCGGGCTGGTCCGCGATCTGCGCGGCGGGACCGCGGCCCCGGCGCTGCGGGCGCGCCTCGTCGGGCTCGGGTTCGACGGCGACAAGCTCGGCGAGATCGAGGACCTGCTCCCGACGTACCTCCGGGTGCTGCTGGCGCCGCTCCTGTCGCCCGGGCGGTTCGACCTCGATGCCTGGCCGCTCGCCGGGGTCGGCGAGGACGTGCTCGGCCCCGGCAAGTGGTGGTTCCGCGCCGCCAGCCCCCCGGACGCGCTGCCGCTGCTCCGGGCGTTCGCCGGCCTGGTCCGCCAGGTGCGGACCCTCCGGGTCGACCTCCACTGGGCTTCGCTGTTCGACGCCGAGGCCCCGGCCGCCGAGGCGCGCGCCGCCGACGCCGACGCCGACGCCGTCGCTGCGCTCGCGCCGCTCCCGTCCGGCGCGGCGACCTGGCTGACGATCGAGGTCCACGAGGGCGGGGTCCGGAAGGTCCGGGCGTCGGTCCCGGCCCGCCAGGCGCGCCACCTCGTCACGCTGATGCCGCCGTCCGCCGTCGACGCCGCCCGGGAGGCCGCGGTCGACCTCGGCGCTGCGTCGGACCGCGCGGTCGGCTCCGGTTTCGTCCCGCAGACCCTCATCGACTGGGCCCACGGCGACCGCCGGTGGCGCCTGTGGCTGGAGTGAACCCGATGGACCGCTCGGTGGCCGAACCGGCCGAAGACGAGACCGATCCGATGTTCCTGACGTTCTCGCTCGGGGCGGAGGACTACGGGATCCCGCTCGAGCGGGTGCTCGAGATCATCGGGATGCAGGCGATCACGCCGATCCCGGACACGCCGGCCCACGTCCGCGGGGTGATCAACCTCCGCGGCAAGGTGATCCCGGTGTTCGACGCCCGGGCGAGGTTCGGCCTCCCCGGCAAGGAATACGAGTCGCGGACCTGCATCATCGTGGTCCAGGCGGCCGGGTGGTCGGTCGGGCTGGTCGTGGACCGGGTGTCCGAGGTGATCGCGATCCCGGATGACCTGACCGAGCCGCCGCCGCCGGTCACCGTCGCGACCGGGGAGCACTACCTCGCCGGGCTCGGCAAGGTCGGCGACCGGGTCCGTCTGTTGCTCGATGTGGACCGATTCCTCGCGGGCCAGACCCGCGTCGCCGCCTGAACGCCTCCCCCCAGCCTGCCGGAGTCCGCCCCATGCCCACCGACCCGTCGCACGTGATGCTCGACGCCCTCCCGACCCCGACGTTCGCGATCGACGACGTCGGGCGGGTCACCGTGTGGAACCCAGCGATCGCCCAGCTCACCGGTCGCTCGGCGTCCGAGGTGGTGGGGCCGCGCGCGTGGAAGGGGTTCGGCGACAAGCGCGTCGCCTTGCCGACCGACGAGGTGCTCGCCGAGGGGGAGGGGGTATCGGCGCCGTTCACCGTCCACCCGCGCGGCGGCGGTGCGGCGGTGGTGGTCACGTTCGTCGCCCAGCCGATCGTCGGCGCCGACGGCGGCACCAGCGGGGCGATCGCCACGCTGTCGCCGGTCGGGGACTCGGTCGACTCGCAGATCCGGGTCGCGCTCGACACCGCCGCGGTCGCGATCATGATGATCGACCGGGATCTGCGGATCACCTACGCGAACGAGGCGACGCTCGCGCTGTTCCGCAAGAACGC
This sequence comes from Myxococcota bacterium, assembly GCA_040079715.1. Lineage (GTDB taxonomy): Bacteria > Myxococcota_A > UBA796 > UBA796 > JACKER01. The sequence goes on from JBEBJW010000182.1 coordinate 3,658, forward strand.
GGCCGAGCTCCAGCGGGCGTACCCCGGGGTCCGGGCGGACACGCTCGTCGGCACCTGCATCGACGTGTTCCACAAGGACCCCGGCCACCAGCGTCGCCTCCTCGGCGACCCGGCCAACCTGCCGCACAAGGCCGACATCCACGTCGGGTCGCTCACGTTCCGGATCAGCGTCACCGCGGTCCGGTCGAGCAGCGGCGGGTACGTCGGCAACTTCCTCGAGTGGATCGACGTGACCCAGGCCCGGGCCGCCGAGAACCACGCGGCGATGATGCAGTCGATGGCCGAGAACGCCGGCGCCTCGATCATGATGTGCGACCGCGACCGCAGGATCACCTACGTCAACCCGGCCGTCCGGCGGATGCTCGCGAAGTACGTGGTCGACCTGCGCAGGATCTGGCCGACGTTCGACCCCGAGAAGCTGATCGGCCAGACGATCGACCAGTTCCACAAGAACCCCGCCCACCAGGCGCGGATCCTGTCCGATCTGGCGAACCTGCCGTACCAGAGCGACATCAAGGTCGGCGGGCTCGAGTTCGGGCTGAACGCCGGGCCGCTGTACGACGCCGCCGGCAAGTGGATCGGCAACGCCGTCGAGTGGACCGACCACAACGCCCGCGGCCGGTACCGGACCGAGATCACCAAGGTCCACGACGCGCTGAAGGCCGGCACGCTCACGGTCCGCGGTGACCTCGGCACGATGGACGCGGTGTACCGCCCGATGCTCGACGCGGTGAACCAGATCGTCGACGCGTTCGCGAAGGACGAGCTCGCGGCCCGCGACGCCCGGGTCCGGTACCGCGACGAGGTCCAGCGGGTGTTCGAGGCGGTCCAGGGCGGCGAGCTCACCGTCCGCGGGCAGGTCGACGCGATGGACGCCGTGCACGCGCCGATGCTCTCCGGGCTGAACGCGGTGATCGACGCCGCGGTCGCGCCGGTGGCCGAGATCCAGGCGAAGCTCGCCCGGGTCGCGGAGGGGGACCTCACCGCGTACGTCGTCGGGGACTACCAGGGCGACCACGGGCGGCTCAAGGACGCCCTCAACCAGACGCTGGACTCGCTGAACGACATCCTCGGGCAGGTCCAGGGCACGGTGAACGAGATCGCGTCCGGGTCGAGCCAGGTCGCGTCGGCGGCCCAGTCGCTGTCGGACGGCGCGACCCGCCAGGCGGCGGCGGTCGAGCAGATCACGGCCTCGATCACCGAGATGACGGAGCAGACCCGGCAGAACGCCGAGAACGCGACCCAGGCGAGCCACCTGTCGACCGCCGCCGGCCAGTACGCCACGAAGGGCGACGAGCGGATGAAGGCGATGGTCGGCGCGATGCGCGAGATCGAGAGCGCGAGCAAGAACATCTCGAAGATCATCAAGGTGATCGACGAGATCGCGTTCCAGACGAACCTGCTGGCGCTGAACGCCGCGGTCGAGGCCGCCCGGGCCGGCGCGCACGGCAAGGGGTTCGCGGTGGTGGCGGAGGAGGTGCGGAACCTCGCCGCCCGCAGCGCGAAGGCCGCGAACGAGACCACCGCGATGATCGAGGGCTCGATGCTCAAGGTCACCCAGGGGATGGAGATCGCAGAGGAGACGGCCCAGGCGCTGTCGCGGATCGTCGAGGGCGTGACCAAGGCGACCGATCTGGTGGCGGAGATCGCGGCGGCGTCGAACGAGCAGGCGCGCGGGATCGCGCAGATCGACCTCGGGCTGCGCCAGGTGGACCAGGTGACCCAGCAGAACACCGCCGGGGCGGAGGAGAGCGCGGCCGCGTCGGACGAGCTGTCGGCCCAGGCGAGCCGGGTCCGGGAGATGCTCGAGCGGTTCGTCCTGCGCCGGGCGGACGCCGCGAAGCTGCCAGAGATCACCCCCGAGCTGCTGGCCGCCCTCCAGGTGTTCCTGTCCCAGCAGGGCGGCAAGCTCCCGGTCGCCGCGCCGAAGCCGTCGGCGAAGACAACCGGGGCGACGCCCGCGGCCACGCCAGCGCCGTCCCGGGCGTCCGCCCCGCGCGCTGCCCCCGCCATCCCGAAGCGGATCCACGCGAACGGGAAGGGCCACGTCGATCCGGCCTCGATCATCCCGCTCGACGACGACGAGTTCGGGCGGTACTGACGTGATCGCGGCGTCGGACATCGAGCGGGCCGAGGTCGTCTTGACCGACGCCGACTTCGCCGCCCTCCAGGCCCTGGTGGAGCGCCACCTCGGGATCCGGATGCCCGCGGCGAAGCGCGCCCTGGTCAGCCAGCGCCTCCGCGGCCCGGTCGCCCGGTCGGGCCTCGGCACCTGGCGGGCATGGGCCGACGCGAACCTCGGTCGGCCGCCGGATGCCGCGCTGCTGTCGGTGCTGGCCGACGCGCTGACCACGAACCACACCTGCTTCTGGCGCGAGCCCGAGCACTTCGTGGTCTTCCGCGACCGGGTGTTGCCGGAGCAGCTCCAGGCCCACGCGAGGGACAAGGACCTCCGGGTGTGGTGCGCCGCCGCCGCGACCGGCGAGGAGCCGTACCAGCTCGCGATGCTCCTCCGCGACGGGGTCCCGTCCGGCTGGACCGCCGGGCTGCTCGCGACCGACATCTCGGCCCGGGCGCTGGCGTTCGCGCGGGTCGGCCGGTACGACGCCGACCGGCTCGCCTCCCTCCCGGCGGCGTGGCGCGACCGGTACGTCACGGTCGACCCGTCCGGGGCGGGGACGATCCGGGCCGAGCTCCGGCGAGACATCACGTTCCGCAGGCTGAACCTGCTGAACCCCGATTGGCCGTTCCGGCTCCCGTTCGACGTGGTGTTCTGCCGGAACGTCCTGATCTACTTCGATCCCCCGGTCCGCGACGCGGTGGTCGACCGCCTGGTCGAGCGGCTCCGCCCTGGCGGGGTGCTGTTCGTCGGCCACGCCGAGAGCCTGCCGACGCGTCGATGGCCGATCACCTCGATGGGGCCAGGGATCTGGCGGAGGAACCCATGACTGGACCCAGGACCCGGGTGCTGGTGGTCGACGACTCCGCCGTCGCCCGCAAGGTGTTGTCCGAGGGCCTCGCGCAGGACGACCGGATCGAGGTCGTCGGGGTGGCCCGCGACGCGTACGAGGCGCGCGACCTGATCGTCCAGCTCGACCCGCGGGTGATCACGCTCGACATCGAGATGCCGCGGATGGACGGGGTCGAGTTCCTGCGCCGGTTGATGGCGCACCACCCGGTCCGGGCGGTGGTGGTGAGCTCGCTGTCGACGCGCGGGAGCCAGATCGCGCTCGACGCGCTGGCCGCCGGGGCGGTCGACGTGGTGGGCAAGCCGACCCGGAACCTCGCCGGCGGGACCCAGGCGATGCTGGCCGAGCTCCGGACCAAGGTGCTGATCGCGTCGACCGCGCGGATCGAGCACTGGAAGGCGACCCGCGGGCCCCCGCCCGAGCCGCGCACGCTCGCCCACACGACCCACCAGGTGGTCGCGATCGGCGCGTCGACCGGAGGTACCGAGGCGATCCGGGCGGTGCTCCAGGAGCTCCCGCCGACCGCGCCCGGCGTGGTGGTGGTCCAGCACATGCCGGTCGGGTTCACCGCGTCGTTCGCGGCGCGCCTGAACGAGCTCACCCGGCTCGAGGTGCGCGAGGCCGCCGACCACGACCGGGTGATCCCGGGGCGGGCCCTGATCGCGCCGGCCGGGCGCCAGCTCGAGGTGGTGCGGTCCGGCGGCGACTTCCTGGTGCAGCTCCGCGACGGCGAGAAGGTCAGCGGACACATGCCGTCGGTCGACGTGCTGTTCCGGTCGGTCGCGCGGGCGTGTGGCGCGAACGCGGTCGGGCTGCTGCTGACCGGGATGGGCGCCGACGGGGCGGACGGGCTGGGCGCGATGCGGCGGGCGGGCGGTCGGACGTTCGCGCAGGACGAGGCGAGCTCGGTCGTGTGGGGGATGCCGCGGGTGGCGTGGGAGCAGGGCGCTGCCGAGGCGCTGGTCTCGCTGTCGGCCGCGGCCACCCGGGTCCTCGACGCGGTCGAGGAGATCGCGTGTCGCGGATGACGGTCGCCGTCGGCGAGCTCTCGGGGAGCCGGGAGGCGGGCGACACCCTCATCGCCCACGCGCTCGGGTCGTGCGTCGCGGTGATCGTCCGCGATCGGGCGCACGGCGCCTGCGCGGTCGCCCATGTGGTCGTCCCGGGCCCGCCGCCCCCGGTCGGAGCGGTGGGGCTGCCGGCGTACTACGCGTCGGTCGGGGTCCCGGCGGTGTTGGACGCGCTCGGGCGGCTCGGCGGACACCTCGGGCTCCCGCCGGACGTGGTGCTGATCGGCGGCGCCAGCCTGGTCGACGGGCTGGCCGGGTTCAACGTCGGGCGGCGGAACGTCCTCGCCGTGCGGCGGGCGCTGTGGGCGGTCGGGATCGTGCCGATCGCCGAGGACGTGGAGGGGACGCTGTCCCGCACGGTGACGGTCGACGTCGCCACCGGCGCGATCCGCGTCCGGAACCCCTCGCTCGGAACCTGGTCGGTCGACTGAACGCAACCCCGCGACGCCCCGCCCGGTTCGGGCGCGGAGAGGAGATCCCGTGAAGAAGGTCCTGGTGGTGGACGACTCGCCGCTGACGCGGCAGCTGGTGGTGGCGGCGGCGCGGGCGGTGACCGGCGCCAACGCCGAGTTCCAGGAGGCCGGGGACGGAGGGGCCGCGCTCCGGCTGCTGGCCGCGCACAAGTACGACCTCGTGGTGTGCGACCTGAACATGCCGGTGCTCGATGGGCACGCGCTGCTCGCCCGGCTCCGCGGGATGATCAGCCACCGGACCACGCCGGTGATCATCCTGTCGAGCCTGGTGAACGACGCGAACGCGGCCCAGCTCCGCGCTGCGGGCGCGAACGTGGTGCTGAAGAAGCCGTTCACCCAGCAGCAGATCCGCGACAGCCTCCACAAGTTCGGGCTGGTGGCATGAGCGCGGCCGCCGGCGGGCTCGGCCCCGAGCTCGACGCCGCGGTGTCCGAGGCGCTCGGGGCGCTGGCGTTCGCCGACGTGGTGCCGACCGGGGCGCCGGTCCCGCTGCCGGAGCCGGGGTCGGCGGTGTCGATCCCGCTGCTCGGCCCGCTCGCGGGGGTGTTGGTGCTGTGTCTGCGGGAGGACCACGCGGACGCGCTGACGGCGGCGGCGTGGGGTGCGCTCGCGCAGGGCGGGGGCGCGGAGCTGCGGGAGATGTTCCTGTTCGAGCTCGCGAACGTGGTGGCGGGACGGGTGTTGGCCCTGCGGTACCCGGGCGAGCCGATCCGGATCGGGTTCCCCCGGATGCTCGATCGGAGCGCGTGGCCGTCGGCGGACGCGCTCCGCGGGTACGAGCTGGACTCCGGCGCGCGGTTCGGGG
>JBEBJW010000183.1:0-8969 GCA_040079715.1 Myxococcota bacterium
CGGGACGATCCGGAACCGGCGCGACCCGACCGCGAACGCCTCGCCGGCCGCCACCCCGGCGAGCGAGCCGTCGTCGGCGCCGAGCCACACCGCGCCGTCCGGGTCGACCAGCACGGTCCGCTCGCCGTCGGCGTCGTCCACCCACAGGTCCGCGCCCGGGTGCGGCCCGATCCGGAACCGATCGGTCCGGACCGGCAGCTTGATCGCGCCGTCGAGCTCCTCGATCAGCCAGCCGACGACCGGCGCCGGCGCCCCCTCCACCGGCTCGACCCGCAGGCGGACTGCGTCTCCGAGCAGGACCTCCTCGCCGTGCCGCAGCTCGCGGATCTTGTGGACCCGCCGCCCGTCGACCCAGGTGCCGTTGCGGCTCCCGAGATCCTCGACGAACACCCGCCGGTCTTGCGCCCACACCGCTGCGTGGCGCGACGACACCGCCGGCGTGCCCACCACCAGGTCGTTCGTGGGCGCGCGACCGATGTACACCGGCCTGCTCGTCAACGGACAAGACATCGCGGGCCCACCCGAGGAATCGAGGATGAGGATGCGGAACACAGCCGCAGTCTAGTACATCCAGGATGCACGGTTGCAGGATCGCACGCTGCTTCAGTGCGGTTACATCGGGTTTGGTGGGAGGGACCCGATCAGTCGGTCGAGGCCGCCCCGGCGCCGCTCGCCACCCAGTCGTCGAGCAGGCGGCCGATCTCCCGCGCGCCGATCGGCGCCGCGTCGGACAGGGCCTCCGGCTCGCGCTCGTGGTCGTACGACAGGTGCACCGGGACCGAGAACGCCCGCGACGCGCCGGTCGAACCGCGGCCCGCGTCGATCGTCGCGTCGACCGCCACCGTCCACCGGTACCGCCCGTTGACCTGCGCGTCGAACCGCGGGGCGCACTCGACCAGCAGCCGCGCGCCGTCCGGGAGCAGCGTCAGACGGGCGTCGGTCGACCGCGCCGCGGTGAACGGAGGCCCGACCTCGACCGTCGTCGGGACGAGGTTCCGTCGGGTCAGCTCGGCGGCGATCGCGTCGTCGACCCGGTCCGGCGCGGGGGTCACCTCCGGGTGATCGTACGACGCGAGCACCACCGCGACCGACACCGGCACCGGGCTCGCCGCGGCCGTGGGGGGCGCGGGCTTCAGGCACGACGCGAGCAGGAGCACCACCATCAGAACCAGACCTCCGCCTCGATCGCGACGAGGTGGTGCAGGTGTTGCTCCACCGTGTCGAAGTCGCTGTACTGGTCGACCGTCTCGACGAACGAGTTGCCGAATGCATTGTTCTGGCTGCTGTACTGGACCCCGTACAGGAACCGGAGGGACGGGCGGACGTAGATCCCCGGCCCGAGCGGGTTCAGCACGATCCCGGCCTTGCCCTGCCAGGTGTGCCGGACGTCCGCGTCGCCGACCTCGAGCCCGCGGGTGTCCGGCCGGCCGTCGGTGTTGGCGAAGATCGAGTCGCGGTGCTCGCGGTAGGTGTTGCCGTTCCGCGACCACTCCCGGGCGAGGCTGGTCTCGGCGAGGAAGTGGAAGGTCGAGGCGGGGTACAGCTGGAGCCGGGCGACGGTCGAGCCCCAGGTGCGGTCGAACGCCGACGGGACGATCTGGTTGTCGAGGTCCCGGTCGTCGCCCCAGATCCCGGCGATCGCGAGGTCGAGGCGGTCCGGGATCAGCCGGAGCTCTGCTTCGTCGCCGATCACGAACGAGTACCGCTGGTCGGTGAAGTCGTGGACCCACAGCTCGACCGTCTGGCCGTACCCGGTCTCGGTGGTCGACGGATCCGGGTGCCGGCGCTCCCACCGGACGAACAGGTTGTTCCACCGGAGCGGGCCGGCGTTCCCGAACCCGAGCTGGCCGATCACCGCGTACGACGTGGCCGAGCGCGGCTCCGGGGCAGGGAAGTAGTCGAGCAGGTCTTCGCCGTAGTCCTGGACGTACTGGTCGAGCACCTCGCCCCGGATCCAGTCCTCGTACGTGAGGTCGGGCGTCTGGTACGGCGCGTTCACGTTCCCGAGCACGCTCGACTCGACCCGCAGCTCGCCCCCGACCCCGAGCTCGAGGTGGCGCCCGGCGCGGACCCGGGCGGCGCCGCCGACGGTCGGGACCGCGTCGTACCGGAGGCCCCGGAGCGAGAACCCCGAGTCGCCGAACCCGACCAGCAGATCCGCCGCGTCGGTCCGGTAGGTCGCCGACACGCCGCCGGTCCCGGCGAACAGCGTCGCGGGGCGCATGTCGTACAGTCCGAGGTCGCCGAAGTAGTACTCCAGCGTCCCGAGCTGCCAGGTGAGGTGGTCCAGCAGGACGTTCCCGCCCTGGACGTACATCTGCGACAGTCGGAACGCGGTGAGCGTGCCGTTCCCCGGGTCGAGGTTCGCGATCGACCCGCCCTCGATCCGCGCGTGGACGCTGGTCCATGGCGTGTTCGACCCGGGCTCCGGGGCGAGCACGTCGTACCGGAGGTCGAGCATCCCGTACGGACCCTCGTTCATCAGGCGCCCGTACAGGTTCCAGTACCCGAGCCGACCGATCCCACCCTGGAGGTCCGGCCGGGCCATCACCCGGAAGTACCCGCCGACGCCCACGTCGCCGGCCACCGCGACGCTGCCCCACACCAGCGCGATCACATCGACTCCAACACCACGATCGACCGCCCCTCGACCCCGTACGAGCCGTCGACCGGCACCGCGTCGTCGAGGCGGACGTTCATCGACCGGAACGGATCGGCGTCCGGGTGCTCGTCGAACCAGCCGGTCGGCTCGCCCGACTTGCCCGGCCGGTCGTAGTAGGGCTGGGTGTCGACCACCATCCCCCACGATCCGGTCGGCAGGGTGAACGTGACGGGGCCCTGCTCGAGGTTGATCAGCACCACCAGCGGGTTCGGTCCGCCGTACGACAGCTGGATGTGGCGGCTGCCCCAGGTGGCGTCGTCCGCGGGCCGCCCGTCCGCGCCGAGCCAGGTCAGCGGCGCGCCCGCACCCCAGTCGGTCGGGGCGAACGCGTCCGGGTGACGCTTGCGGAGCGCGATCATGCCCTTGACGAAGTCGGCCATCCGGTGCCGGAACACGTTGTTGCGGTTCTCGCTGGTCCACTCGCCCCACCGGAACCACGCCCACTCGTTGTCGGACCAGGTGGTGTACGCGTTGTTGTTCCCGTACTGGGTGCGCATCCACTCGTCGCCGCCGAGGACCAGCGGCGTACCCTGCGACAGCAGCAACCCGACGAACGCGTTGCGGATCATCTGCCGCTTGACCGACTCGTCGGCCCCGACGCTCCAGCTGCGACTGTGGTTGTTCGACTCGCCGGAGGTCGGATCGCACCACGCGCTGCACGCGTCGTCGCAGCAGATCGGGTTGAGCGGCCCGCAGCCGTTCTCCTTCTCGGTGTACGACATCAGATCGAACAGGGTGAACCCATCGTGGACGGTCAGGAAGTTCACCGTGTCGTACGGGAGCTTGCCGACCGACCGGTACCGGTCCGCGCTGGCGGTCAGCACCCCGCCGCCGTCGACGGCCCCCGCGCGGGTGTTCAGGGTCCACCCGTCGTCGTTCAGGAACTCGCGCCACCAGTCGCGGAAGTTGCCGTTCCACTCGGCCCACCCCACACCGGGCGCGCCAGCGGCCATCGGGTACTGGGTCGAGCCGTCGTACGCGAGCGACCACGGCTCGGCGATGATCCGGGTGTGGTACTCCTGCAGCACGGGATCGTCGGCGATCGCGTTCAGCGTGGTGTCGGTCGGGGTGGTCCAGTACTGGCCGGCGGCGCCGTCGGCCTCGCCGAGCACCGCCGCGAGGTCGAACCGGAACCCGTCGACGTGCAGCTCCTCGACCATGTACCGGAGCGAGTCGAGGATCAGGCGCTCGGTGGGCTCGTGGTTCGCCCGGGTCTGGTTGCCGACCCCGGTGGAGCCGTCGTAGAACCCCTGGTTCGCGCCCTCGAGCACGTAGTACGACGAGGAGTCGAGGCCCCGCCACGAGAACAGCGACGCGACCTCCTGGCTGTCGAGGTTCACCGCCGCTGCCGGGTCGCACTGCCAGTCGCCGTCCGGGTCGTCGAAGAACAACTTCGTCCGCCACAGACCGCCCTCGCCGGTGTGGTTGTACACCACGTCGAGGATCACCTCGATCCCGCGGGCGTGGAGCTGGTCCACCATCCACTTGAACTCGTCGACGATCTCGACCGGCTCGCCGCCGTCCTGCCACGCGGCGGAGTAGGTGGTCTCCGGCGCGAACCACGACAGGTTGTTGTACCCCCAATAGCCTCCGTCAGAGGGCTTCTCGTGGATCGGCAACAGCTCGACCGCGGTGATCCCGAGGTCCGCGAGGTAGTCCGCCCCCTCGCCGAGGCCCCGGAACGTCCCGAAGTGCTCGACGCCCCACTGGTTGGAGGTGGCGCTCATCGAGAAGCCCTTCACGTGGACCTCGTACACGATCGCGTCGCTCGGGCCGTGCCCGGGGTGATCGCCGGACCGACGCGCGTCGCGCCAGGCCGCGTCCTGCCAGGCGTACGTCGAGTCGATCACGACACCCTTCGCGGCGGCGCCGTAGGTCGGCTGGTCGAGGTGGGGCCCGCTGGCGGCCGATCCGCGCGACCAGTCGTGGTCTCGGTGGATCACCTTCGCGTACGGATCGATCAGCAACTTGTTCGGATTGAATCGGTTGCCGGCTTCGTCGACGTCGCTGTGGAACCCGATCACCGACCCCGGGTAGAACCCCTCGTCGTAGGTCCAGTTCGGGCCCCACGCGACGAACCCGTAGTGCTGACCGGGGCCGACGCCCTCGACGTACAGGTTCCACACGTCGTCGTACCGGGTCATCGGGAACTGCCAGGTCGGGCGGTCCTGCTCGGGGTCGTCGAACAGCAGGAGCTCGACCCGCTCGGCGTTCGCGCTGAACACGCCGAAGTTCACCCCGTCGTCGATCACCGTCGGGCCGAGGTGGTCGAGGGCGCCGATCGCGTCCCACTCGAGGCTCTCGGCCTTGTCGCGGGTGAAGTACAGCCGGGTGTAGTCCGACGAGGCGCAGCCGACCCACCACACGAACGACGTCGGGATCACGGTCCGCTCCACACGAGGACCCGGGATCCGCGCGGATCGACCGGGACGGTCAACGAGTCGCCAGAGGTGCGGAACACCTGGGCGGTGAGGACGTCGGTGTACGCGCCCTGGGGCAGCCCGGCGAACCCGACGCCGTTCACCAGCGTGCGCGGGTCGTCGGATCGGTTGATGATCACCAGCGCGTGGTCGTCCCCGGCAGCGCGGGCGTACCCGATCAGCTCCGTCTCGCGCCACCACTCGATCCACCCGCCGGATCGCAGGGCCGGGTGGTCGCGGCGGGCGTGGGCGAGCGCCCGGACGTGCCGGAGGACCGACGCCTGGTTCGGGTCGACCTTCGCCGCGAGCTGGTCGACGGTGGTGACCCCGGCGAGGTCGCCCGCGTGCCAGCTCAGCGGCTGGCGGTTGTCCGGATCCGGGTTGCCGGGGAGGCCGAGCTCGTCGCCGTAGTACACGAGGGGGACGCCGGGCATCGTGAACAGGAACGTCCACGCCTGGTTCAGCCGGTCGTACGGCCACGCCTCGGTCGGGGGCTCGGCGACCCGGATCTGGCCGCCGTCGCACGGGTCCTGCCACCCGGTGACCGCGTCGGTCACGAACCGGTTCACGTCGTGGTTGCCGAGGAACGTGGACATCGGCGCATCCCCGAACGATGCCCGGCTCGCGTCGTACGCCTGCAACACCCCGTACAGATCGCCCTGGCGGTACGCGAACGCCGACCGGATCGCGTAGTACAGCGGGAAGTCGAACTGGGCGTCGAGCTCGTCCGGGCCGATGTACGACGCGATCCGTTCGGCGCCGTCGAATGTCTCGCCCACGGTGTAGAACCGATCCGGGTCGCCGTGCTCGACCTCCCGCTCGATCGCAGCGGACAGGTCCCAGGTGACCGCGTGGGACATGTGCTTCACCGCGTCGACCCTGAACCCGTCGAGCTCGTACGTCGACGCCCACCCGATCGCATCCGACACGGTCTGGACCACCGGCTCGGGGTTCGCGTAATCGAAGTCGGGCAGGTACTCGGCGAACCAGCAGGTCTCCGGGATCCGATCGAAGTTCAGCTGGCCGCCGACGCTGTCCTTGCACGCGGCGAACGGGTTGAACCAGTCCGGGTGCTCGGCCACGTACGGGTGGTCCTGGTGGACGTGGTTCGCGACGAGGTCCATCACCACCCGCATCCCGCGGGCGTGCGCCCCGTCGATCACCGCGCGGACCGCCGCGTCGTCGCCGAAGTGCTCCTCGATCCGGGTGGGATCGACCGGCCAGTACGCGTGGTAGCCGGAGTAGGTCAGCCCGCAGTCTCCGGGCCACGGATCGTCCGCCCCGTCCTGGAGGTTGCTGATCCACAGCGCGGTCACGCCGAGGTCCTCGAGGTACGGCAGCAGATCGAGCAGGCCCTGCAGATCGCCGCCTGCGTAGTCCCCGCCGGTGGCGGTGGCGCCCACCGGACCGGGCAGGGTCGGGTCTCCGTCGCTCATCCGGTCGACGAACGCGAAGTACAGCACCTGATCGGACCACGTACGGTCGTCGATCCACACCGGGACGTACAGCGCGTCGGAGCCGGCGTCGCCGTCGGCGTGGATCCGGACCGTGTGCCGCCCCGGCGCGAGTCCGCTCGCGTCGAGGGTGATCCGGCCGCCGTCGACCGCCGGGGACGTCGCGGCGCCGTCGACGGTGGCGGACACGGTCGCGGCGCCGGTGAGTGACGCCTCGACGTGGACGGTGCCGGCCGCCTCGTCCACGTCCACGGCGGTGGACGCGAGGGCCGGGACGTCGCACCGCTCGACCACCAGGAGCGAGTTGCACGAGGTGGCGCCGGGGACGCAGTCGTGGGCGAACCCCACGTCGGACGGCTGCTTGTAGTCGGCGTCGCACTGGATGAACGGGGCCGACGGGTCGCAGCTCCACGCCTCGGTCGCACCGAACGCGCCCTGGTCGAGCTCGACGATCTTGTACGGGTACAACCCAGGTGCCAGCTCGAGCACGGTCGACCAGGCGGCGCCGTCGAACGCGAGCGGGTGGGCCTCGACGTCCCAGTCGTCGAACGCGCCGGCGACCGACACCGCGTCCGGAGACCCTGGCGAGACCCAGGTGATCGGCACCTCGCACAGCGTGGAGCCCGACGGCGTGGTCGCCCCGTCGGAGGTGACGGTGAGGGCCGTGGACGCGACGTTGCCGCACCCGTCCTCGACCGTCAGCTCGACCACCGCCTCGCCGTCGAAGTCCGGCTGGGTGGTCACGGTCAGCGTGGCGCCGGAGATCTCCGCGATCACCGCCGGGTCGGACGACACCCCGAACGTCAGGGTCGCGGGCTTGTCGTCGGTCACGAGGGCCGCGAGATCGAGGTCGGCCGAGGAGCCGGGGGCGATCGCGATCGGATCGACCGGGATCCACGCGGGCGCCTCGCGTCCGCAGCAGCCTGCGACGGCGATCCACACCACGGTCACGCGCATGACGGCTCCCAAGCCAGCCCCGAGCGGTCGAGCGGGAAAACGGACGTGCCTCTAACACGAGTCACGAACGGCGTCCCCTCGGTGCGGGCGGAACCGGACCGTGACGTTAACAGGCGTCACGAACGGGGGGCGGATGGATCCGGAACGGCTGGTCGACGAGCTGCAGCAGCTCGGGCTGACCCGCAACCAGGGGCTCGCGTACCTCACCCTGCTCGAGGACGCAGGCGGGGAGGGGCTCACCGGGTACGAGGTCGGTTCGCGGTCCGGGGTGCCGCGGTCCGCCGTGTACAAGGTGCTGCGCCAGCTCGAGGACGTGGGGGCCGCGTTCTCGGTCGGGAGCGAGCCGCAGCGGTTCATCGCCGCCGCGCCGGATCGGTGGGTCGATCGGGTCCGTCGGACCGCGCTGTCGCGCCTCGATGCCGTCGCTGACGCGCTCGACGCGTTGCCTCGCCGCAGCCGCCCCGAGCCCGTGTGGATCGTCCGCCGGTACGACGAGGTGATGGCGCGGATGGTCGACATGGTCCGGAGCGCCGAGCGGTCGGTGTACCTGTCGATCTGGCGGCGCGAGCTCGACCGGCTGCGGCCGGCCCTCGCGGCCGCCGAGGGCAAGCCGATGCACCGGGTGCTCCACTGCCCGGAGCCGCTCCCGGATCCGCCGGTCGGGTTTTCGGCGTGGATCGACGCCGCGACCGATCCGGACAAGGCGAAGTGGGCGCACCGGGTGTTGTGCGTGGTCGATCGCCGCGAAGCGCTGATCGGGAGCAGCGAGCCCGCGGTCGACAACGACGCGGTGTGGACCACCAACCCGTCGCTCGTCGACGTCGCGACCAACCACATCATCCTCGATCTGACGCTCCTGTCGCAGCGGACCGGCCGTTCGTGCGACGGGGACGTCGCCCCGATGATGCGACCCCACCTCGGAACCGCGGGGTGATATACCCCCTTGCGGCACGAGGACGCGGTGTGTATCCTCCCGTGCCCCCGAATGATCCGCCCGTAATCGCCACGCGCGTCGGACGCGTGGACCCGCGAGCGGACAGGCCCATGGAACGAACGGATGCTTCCTGCAGACGAGTACCTGACGAGGGAGGAGCTCGAGACCCTCAAGGCGATCCTGGACGACCAGCTGCGCGAGCTGCTGACCCAGTCCCGTGACGCGGTGAACGAGCTCGTCGAGGTCCGCGACACCGACGCCGACCCGCTGGACGTGGCGGTGACCGAGTCGAACCGTGACTTCACGCTCCGGATGGCCGAGCGCGAGCGCAAGCTGCTCACCAAGATCCGCCACGCGCTCGAGCGGATGCAGAACGGCGAGTACGGCGTGTGCGAGTCGTGCGGATCGCCGATCACGTTCGGGCGCCTGATGGCGCGCCCGGTCGCCACGCTGTGCATCGACTGCAAGACCGAAGCCGAGCAGGTCGAGCCGAAGAAGCGGGCGTTCTGAACCGACGGGGTGTATCCTCGCCCCGTGATCGG
>JBEBJW010000184.1:0-8946 GCA_040079715.1 Myxococcota bacterium
CCCTGGAACGTGTGGTACAGGCCCATCCAGTGCCCGACCTCGTGGACGAGGGTGTCACCCTCGTCGAACGGGAACGCGCCGCCGGGGATCGAGGTGTTCAGGATGACCACGCCGTCGTCGGTCGGGTTGTTGGCGTAGTCGGACGGGAACGTCGACCACCCGAGCAGGCCGCCGCCCGGCTTCGAGAAGTACACGTTCAGGTCGTCGCCGCTGCCGATCCGCATCGCGGCCTTCATGTTGCCCTCGGCCGCGCTGCCCGGGCCGGCCTTGTACCACTTCGGCTTGTCGCGGTCGTCGGTCGACACGAGGTCGAAGCTCCAGCCGGTGCCCGCGTACGCCGCGTTCAGGGCGTTGAGCGAGTCGTCGAGCTCCTGCTGCGACAGGTTGCCCTTGTTGCCGTCGTGGATGACGTGGAAGTGGGTGGCGATGACGCCGCCGTTCACGAACCGGCGGGGCGAGGTCGGGTCGACGCCCATGTCGGCCAGCTTCGCTTCCATCTCGTCGACCTGCATGTCGGTCAGCTCGGATCCGCACTGCCGCACGAGGCCGTCGGCATAGGCCGCCTCGTCCGCGATGATCTCGTCTTCGAACGACTGGGGCTCACCCTCGACGCCGCAGCCGGCGAGGAGAACGGGAAGCCAACCAAACTGAGTGATGCGCAAATCTCACCCCCAAGGTGCGACGGACCGTAGCACGCCGTTTCCGTAGCTCGCTGGTCAAAGGAATATCCAGCCGCGTATCCAAGGTGTAACCAAGGTTTTGCAAGATCGAACCTTGCTTCGGAGGTCAGCCGGAGGTCCCGGTCGCCTCCTCGTCCGGCTCGTCGGCGTACTCGGCCCGGAGCTCGGCGTTCAGCGCCCGGCGGCGCCCGGGGAACGCGTTCCACAGCTTGGCGGGGTCTTCGTCGCTGGTCCGGTGGCGGATCACGAACAGGAAGGTCCGCAGGTCGGAGCCGGGGATCGTCACCTCGTAGTAGTCGGGGACGTACCGGTCCATCACGAACTCCTTCACCTCCCACTGATCGAGGGTGTCCTTCATCCGGCCGGCGGCCAGCTTCCCTTCGACCGCGCGGGCAAACAGGAATCGAGGGGCGTACTTCGCGAAGTACTCGGGGTCGACGTGCTTGTCGTGGCCGGGCGACTGGGTGAGCGGGCCGGGCGCGAGCTCGTGGTACGCGATCTCCTTCGTCACGAGGCCGTGCTGGTCGAACACCGTGATCCCGGACCAGTACCCGACCGCGCCGACCGCGGCGGCCACCACCGAATCGCCCTCGTCCGCCACCTGCGCCAGCGCCAGGCCGCGCTTGGTGAACCCGTCGGTGTTCTCCTTCTGGTTCGCCCACCGGTTCAGCTCGGACAGGTAGTCCTTGTCCGACAGCCGGAAGTGGAGCGGCTTGCGGAGGGCGAACGGCACGAGGTGCAGATCGAACGCCGGCAGCAGCGCGACGAACACCAGCGCCGCCCCGACCCGGGTGGCCCGCGTCTCGGACCCCCGCGACCGCCGGATCAGCTCCTGGAGGCCCCCGGCGAGGATCATCGCCCCGAACGGCAGCCCGGGCACGAGCAGGCGCCCGAACGGCATGAAGTCGCCCCCGACCGCGAACCCGTACAGCGGGAACACGAGCGCGAGCATCGACACCGCGGCCCACGCGCCGTGCCGCTCGGTCCGGACCACCCACCCGATCGGCGCCAGCGACACCAGCGGGACGAGGCAGGTCAGGAAGAACAGCATCACGTACTCGAGGCCGCGCACCAGCAGCGGGAACCCGAACCCGACCTTGACCAGCGCGGTGTTCGGGACGAGCGTGCCGTAGTACTGGAACCGCCAGCCGGTGTACACGCCGAACACGATCCCCACCGGCACGAGCACCTGGGCGAGCCACCGGAGGTGCGGCCCGAGCGGGACCCGCTCGATCCACCGCGCGAGCACCGACACCGCGCAGGTCACGCCGACCCACGCGATCCCCTCGGTCCGGATCAGCGACAGGGCGACCGCGATCGCCACCGTGCCGACGATCGACGGCTCGCCGGGCGCCTCGATCACGGTCGATCCGGTCGGCTGACGCAGCGTGACCCGCTCGAACAGCAGGAACGTGAGCAGCGCCTGGGGCATCGTCTCGAGCCCGCTGGTGGCCCAGCAGCCGATCGCCGGCGCGACCGCGAGCGACAGCGTGCCCCACAGCGCCGCGGTCGACCCGACCCCGAGCTGCCGGACCGCCCGGTGGACCCGGACCACGAGGATCGCGCCGCACACGGCGCTCACGACCGGCAGGATCCGATCCGGGCGCAGCCCGACCGCCTCGAGCACGAACGCCGCGAGCAGCCACAGGAAGTCCGAGTAGCCCTCGACCGGCGGGAACTCGCCGGGGTTGAACACGAGGCCGTTCCCGAGCGCGAGGTTCTTCGCGTACCGGTAGGTGATGAACGCGTCGTCGCACACGAACCAGAACCGGGCGGTGACCAGCGCGAACGCGCCCAGCAGGATCGCGAGGTGGAGCGCCTGGCGGCGGGTGTACACGATGCCCTCCCGAATCGCGGTGGACTAACCGGTGGCCCGCGGTCATCGCACCGGCTACCTCGCTCGCGATGGCGAATCCCACTCCGCGCGGTGCGATCCTCCGACTGGGCCGGGCGCCCCTGGTGCGCCTGATCGTGGCCTCCGCGATCCTGTGGCACCTGCTGGCGGTGTTCGGGCCGCCGAAGGCTCCGCCCCCGCCGAACACCGAGGGGCGCGACTACGCGTCGTACTACTACGCGGCGAAGGTCGCGGCCGAGGGCGGCGACCCGTACGAGAAGAGCGCGCTCGAGTCGGTCGCGGCCGCCGAGGGCACGCGGGCCGACGTCCACCCGTTCTTCTACCCGCCGCCGTTCCTGTGGTTCGTGTCGTGGTCCACCGGGGTCACGCTGCAGGAGGGGTTCTGGCTGTGGTTCATGGTCAACGAGCTGGCGCTGATCGCGTCGTGCTTCGCGTTGATCCGGTGGTGGCGCTCGTTCGGCCCGATGGTCGCCCCGACGCTCGCGGTGGTGGTGGCGGCGAGCTACGCCGTGTCGTACTCAGCCGAGCTCGGCCAGGCGAACTTCCCCGTCCTGCTGCTGATCATCCTCGGGCTGGGGCAAGACGCGAAGCGGCCGTGGCTCGCCGGGATCCTCGTCGGGCTCGCGTGCATGGCCAAGATGAGCCCGGCGCTGCTGGTCGTGTGGTGGATCGGGCGGCGGAACTGGGTCGCGGTCGGGGCAGCGATCGCCACCGCGATCGTGTCGTCGGTGCTGACGCTGCCGCTGTTGCCGCTGTTCGCCCAGCTCCGGTTCTACACCGACGTGCTCCCGCAGTTCGGGTCCGGCGATTACAACGGCCTGACCATCAAGATCGAGATGTTCGGGAACCACTCGATCCCGAACGTGCTGCACCAGTACTTCCCGCTCGACCGCTCGGGGCTGGACTTCCCGAGCGGGGAGAACCGCCTGTCGCCGATCGCGCGGGCCCTGTCCGGGGTCGCGGCGATCGGGATCGTCGGCGGCCTCGGGGCGGCGTTCCGGCGGGTGACCGACGATCCGGTCCAGGTCGCGGCCCAGGCGTGCGCGGTGCTGGTCGCGATGCTGTTGATCCCGGTCTACACCTACGAGCACCACCTGGTGTTCGCGATCCCCGGCACCGTGCTCGCGCTGGTCGCGGTGTCGCGCGGGTGGCTCGGCAGCGGGTGGATCGTGCCGGTGGCGGTCGCCGCCGCGATCCTGGCGTACGATCTGCCGTCGGTGCGGGCGTTCGCCCTCCGGATCGGCACCGACCACGCGGCGGCGTTCTTCTGGATCCAGGAGGCGAAGTTCGCCGCGCTGGTGCTGATCGGCGCCGCGATGGTCCGCCTCGGCGGCACCGCGTTCGAGGATCGGTCGCGGGCGCCGGCCCCGACGCCCGCGGTCGCGTAGGCTCCGACCGGGTCAGTACGCGGCTCAGTACCCGACCACCCACGCCACCCCGTCGCGGACGAACGCGACCAGCACCCGCTGGCCGACCCGGATCGTCGAGCCGTCGCCGGACCGCGCCGGGAGCTCGATCCGGACGCTGCGCGACACCACCACCACCTTGCCGGTGGCCGGGCCGACCGGGAGCAGCACCCGCGCGTCCTCGCCCGCGAGCCCGCCGAGGGTGGTCTCGCCCGACGGCTCGGCGAACAGGGGCCACATCACGCGACCGAGCGCCGCTCCGGACGCGCCGGCGGTGGCGAGCGTGATCACCGGCGCGATCGACAGCAGCGCGAGCGGCAGCCCGGCGAGGCCGAACCCGAGCGCGAACAGCACCCAGAACCGGAGCGACGCGAGCGGAGAGCCGGCGCCCTCCGGCTCTGGCTCGGACGGGAACGCCGCAGCGCACGTCACCGCGGCGGACAGCCACAGGCTCGCCAGGAACAGTCCGAGCATCCCGGACCTCTCGTCGATCATCGTACCGTCGCCGTCCGCGATCTGCAGGTGTTCCCGCTGCGCGTTCGGCGCGGGCCACCCGGGCGGGTTGGCGGACCCGGACCTCGCCCGGCTATAGCGTGCCGATGGAGGACAGATGCGCGCAGTGTGGCTCGCGGCCTGGATCGGCCTCGCAGGGTGCGACGGCGGGACGACCACCAAGGACACCGGAGGCGGCACCAGCGACGCGCCGACGTTCACCCGGGTCAACGACGAGGTCCTGAAGCCCTCGTGCGCGATCTCGGCCTGCCACGCGGCCGGCACCACGGCCCCGCTCGAGCTCGCGGCCGGCAGCGAGCACGCGGCGCTGGTCGGCGTCGACTCGGAGGACGCGCCGGGCGAGGTCCTGGTCGTCGCGGGCGACGCCGACGCGAGCTACCTCGTGGCGAAGCTCGAGGACGCGGCGGGGATCGCCGGCAGCCCGATGCCGCCGCCGTTCGGCGGGCTCGACCCGGCCGACATCCAGCTGATCCGCGATTGGATCGACGCCGGCGCCCTCGACGACTGATGATCGCGTCGCGCCGCGGGCATCCCCGCGGGCGGTCGACAACCGGTGCGGCCGCAGCTAGACCCTGCGGTCGGAGGAGCCTCGATGCGGCGGTGGTGGCTCGCGAGCCTGGTGGTGGCGTGGGGATGCGGCGGCCAGCCGTTCTGCGGCGTCGACGACGTGGGCAATGACATCCCGTCGTGCAAGTTCGAGGTCGAGGGCCTGCCCGAGGCGCTCGAGTTCTGCCCCGGCGATCAGTGGGCGAGCCCGGCGTGCGAGAGCTGCGCCTGCCTGCCCACGGGCGGGGTCCAGTGCACCGATCCCGCGCCGTCGTGCGACGCGACCACCACCGCCGGCGGCGAGTGACGTGGCCAGCTATTCCGAGGTCGTCGACCGGGTGATGCGGGGCGACTACGCGTCCGCGACCGATCAGGAGCGCGACGAGGCCGTCCACAAGGTGATCGCGGCCTGCGCGATCGCCGCGTCGGCGGTCACGATCCAGCCGATCCCGTTCGTCGACAGCGCGCTGCTGGCGCCGATCCAAATCGGGATGGTCCAGGCGATCGGCCGGGTGCGCGGGTTCCAGCTCGACCGCAAGTCGGTGCTCGAGATCCTGTCGACCCTCGGCGCGTCGCTCGTCGCGCAGAACGCGATGATGGCCGCCGCGAAGTTCGTGCCGTTCTTCGGGTGGGTCGTCACGGTGTCGATGGCGTACGCGCTCACCTGGGCGATCGGCGAGGTGTCGGACTTCTACTTCAAGTCCGGCCGCGGCGCGTCCGAGCGCGAGCTGCGCGAGATGTTCGACCGGGTGTACCGGCAGAAGAAGGACGAGAAGCAGACCGCCAACGCGTCGAACGAGCGCCTGCGCGACAAGCTCCAGCAGCTCAAGGAAGCGTTCGACGCCGGTCTGATCGACGAGGCGGAGTTCGCCCGCAAGAAAGAAGAGCTCCTCGCGGGGTTCTGACCGGAGGGGGCGATGGCGACCGTGCGGACCGGGCTCGTGGGGATCGCGTGGGTGGCGCTCGCGGGGTGCGCGCCGACCGCGCCGATCGCGTCGGTCGCGCCGCCTGCACCCCCGGAGTCGGTCGAGGCGTGGCTGCTCGACGCCGACGCCGCTGCGCTCGAGGCCCGTCCGCCGGCCGAGGTCCGCGCCGCCGTGCTCGCGCGGATCGCCGCGCTCGAGCCGGTGTTGTCGGCCACGATCGCCGTCGATCCGAGCGCGTTCGATCGCGGGCGAGGGGAGGGGCCCCTCGCGAACCTCCCGATCCTGGTGAAGGACAACGTCGACGCGGTCGGGTTCGCCACCACCGCCGGGTCGCGGGTGATGGCCGGCAACGTCCCGCCGGACGACGCGTTCCTGGTCGCCCGGCTGCGCGAGGCCGGCGCGATCGTGCTCGGCAAGACCAACCTGTCGGAGTGGGCGAACTTCCGGTCGGATCCGTCGTCGAGCGGCTGGAGCGGCGCCGGCGGCCAGGCCCGCAACCCCCACGCCCTCGACCGCAGCCCGTGTGGATCGAGCTCCGGCTCGGCGATCGCCGTCGCCGCCGGGTACGTCCCGTTCGCGATCGCCACCGAGACCGACGGGTCGATCCTGTGTCCGGCGTCGATCAACGGGATCGTCGGCGTCAAACCCACGCTCGGGCTCGTCAGTCGCGACGGGATCGTCCCGATCGCCCACAGCCAGGACACCGCCGGGCCGGTCGCCCGCACCGTCCGCGACGCCGCGCGGCTGCTCGAGGTGATCGCCGCGGCGGACCCGTCGGATCCGGCGTCGGCGGCGCGCCCGGCCGACCTCGACCTGCGGTACGTCGACGCGCTCGACCCGGACGCGCTCCGCGGGGCGCGGATCGGGGCGGTCCGCGGGCTCGACGCGTTCAGCCCGGCGGTCGACGCGCTGTTCGACCGGGCGATCGCCGACCTGCGCCGGCTCGGGGCCGAGGTGGTCGAGGTCGAGCTCCCCGTGCCGGACAGCGCGGGCGACGACGAGACCGAGGTCCTGCTCCACGAGTTCCGCCCGGACCTCGAGCGGTACCTCGCCGGCGCCCCCGCGTCCGTCCCGAAGACGCTCGCGGCGCTGATCGACGCCCACCGGGCCGATCCGCTCGAGGTCGAGTGGTTCGGGCTCGAGCTGTTCGAGCAGGCCGCGGCCCACGCGGCGGACGGGCAGCCCGACGACTACGCCACCGCCGCTGCCCGGCTGAAGGCGCTCGGCCCCGCGATCGACGCCGCCCTCGGGTCCGCCGCCCTCGGCGCGCTGATCGCCCCGTCGTTCGGGCCCGCGTGGCCGATCGACCCGGTCGGCGGCGACGCGTTCACCGGCGGCACGTCCACGATCACCGCCGTGTCCGGGTACCCCGCCGTGACCGTCCCGATGGGCGACGTGCACGGGCTCCCCGTTGGCGTGTCATGGATCGGCCCCGCGTGGTCCGAGGCCCGGCTGCTCGGGTTCGCCTACGCGTACGAGCAGGGCACCGGTACCCCCACCGGGACCGCCACGGCTGGGCGCGCGCCGAAGCCGACGTTCCGCCAAACGGTTCACTGAACCCGGTCGCCCTGCAGGGCCGCGGGTCGGAGGTCGGGATCCGCCCGTCGTGCAGGGGGCGGCGAGATCCAGGTGGCGTCCCGTCTCGGAACGACCGGTGGATCCGCCGGTCGGGGTGCGACGGTACGCCACCCGGCGCTCCGCGCCGCCGGACGACGGGCGGATCCCAGACGAACCCGAGCGCCTCCGGTGGAACCGCGCGGGTCACCCGGTGTACCCTGGCCCGAGGTTCACCCTGCTGAGCGCCTGCGTCGCCGAACCCACCGCGACCACGAAGCCGGTCGACGCGGATCCGTCCACCGGCCCGACCACCGGCGCCACGTCGGACACCACGCCGACGCCCACGGCCCCGCCGACCGACGCCGACACCGACACCGGAACCGTGCCCGGCACCACCGACACGGCCCCGGTCGACCTCGGGCCGCAGGTCGACCGGTCGGACCCCGCGCTGCGCGAGCTCGAGTTCACCGCCCTCGACGCCGACTCCGAGGCCACCGTCGAGCTCGGGGTGGAGCTCGCGGCGCTCGACACGCGGGTGGCGCCGATCGGGCGGCTGGTGGTGTACCTGCACGGGGCCGGCTCGTACAGCAGCTGCGGGGCGTACGATCACGCGGAGATGCTCGGCGCGCTCGGGTTCCACGTGTTCATGCCGTGCTACGTCGCGGGCTACGGCGTCGACAACTGCGGCGACGACATCGGCGGCTGCCGGCTCGAGGCGTTCGAGGGGGTCGACCACCACACCCTGATCGACGTGGAGCCGCCGGACGCGATCGAGCGCCGGGTGGTCCGCGGGCTGCAGCACCTCCAGGCGATCGATCCGGGCGGCGACTGGCAGTACTTCCTCGACGGCGAGCTCCCGCGGTGGGATCACATCGTGATCTCGGGGATCTCGCACGGCGCCAGCAGCTCGGGGCTGATCGCGAAGTTCCGGACGGTCGACCGGGCGGTGATGCTGTCCGGGCCGCTCGACACCGATCAGCAGTGGCTGGTCGACCCGTCGGTCACCCCGATCGACCGGTTCCGCGGGTTCACCCACACGGACGACGATCAGCACACCGGGCACCTCGCCGCGTACGACGACCTCGGGCTGGTCGGGGCGCCGGTGTTCGTCGACGGGGTGGCGCCGCCGTACGACGGCTCGCACCGGCTCGAGTCGTCCGCCGCGACCAGCTCGGGCCACGAGTCGACCCAGGCCGGGTGGGCCTCGCCGCTCGACCCGTCCGGCGGCTGGCTGTTCCAGCCGGTGTGGACGCAGCTGTACACCGGGAGCCCGTAGCTCCTCCCCTGCCTCTGCCCGTGCCTCTGCCCCTGTCCGTCCCGCCTCGTCGTTCTGGTCGGGGCGGGATCAACGTGCCGGTCGGATCGGGATGCCGGACAGTTCCTGGCCCCACCCGCCGATACAGGCGCGATGCCTGGGGCGAAGTCGTACCGCGCGTGGTCCCCCGATCAGCCGTTCCTGATGC
>JBEBJW010000185.1:0-8925 GCA_040079715.1 Myxococcota bacterium
CGTGGTGAACGGGGTGGTCGAGGGATCGGTGTCCCCCGGCCCCGTGCACGCCGCGAGCCACAGGAGCGTGGACATGGGTTCCTCCGGGGGCGCAGTCTACCGCGCCGATCCGCCGGTCGGGGTGAATCCGCCCCCGCCGGGGGTCTCGATCCGCACCCGATCGCCCGCCTCGACCGCGACCGGGGCGCCGTCCCACGCGACCCACCGGCCGTCGCGGCGGATCGCGTCGACCCCCGGAGCGCCGGATCGACCGTCCCCCATCCCGGGCGCGCCGCGGTCTCGTCGGGTGGCGAGCAGCGCGACCGTGGCCGGGGCGGTCAGCTCGAGCTCGCGGATCAGCCCGTCGCCGCCGCGAAACTGGCCGTCGCCGCCGGATCCGGGCCGGAGCGAGAACCGCCGCACCCGGACCGGCATCCGGTGCTCGAACACCTCGGGATCGGTCGCGCGGGTGTTGGTCATGTGGAGCTGACGACCGCTCGGGCCCGGACCGCGGGGGGACGCGCCCTGGCCGCCGCCGATCGTCTCGTACGACGACCAGCCGGCCCCGCCGAGCGTCAGGTTGTTCATCGTCCCGGCCGACCCGGCGCCCCACCCGGCGGCGCGCAGCACGAGGTCGACCACCCGCTGGCTCGTCTCGACGTTGCCGCCCGCGACCGCGGCGCCCACGGGCGGCGCGAGGATCGACGGGGCCGGGATCGCGAGCCCCACCCGCCGGAGCACGCCGTCGTTCAACGGGAGCCAGCCCGGCGCGGTCGAGCCCGGCACCGGCAGCTCGGCCAGCACCCGCAGGGCGTACAGCACCGCCGCCCGGGTCACCGCGCGCGGCGCGTTGAGGTTGCCGGGGTGGGGACCGCCGGTCCCGGCGAACGACACGAGCAGCCGGGGGGAACGATCGCCGGGCCGATCGAGGTCCCGGGTCAGCGTGACCCGGAGCGGGATCCCGTCCAGCTCGTCTTCGGCGGCGGCGGTGGACGGGAGCCGGGCGAGCACCGCGTCGACCGAGGCGCTCGCCACGTCCTGGAGCCGCCTGGCCCACGCGGCGACCTCGGCGCCCGGTCCGAGCCCGATCAGCCACCGGGCGGCGTGGGCGTTCGCGGCGATCTGGGCCTCGAGGTCTGCGGCGACGACGTCGAGCTGACGGGCGCCCACCAGGTGCGCGGCGAGGTCGGGCCGGAGCCGGCCGTCCCGGAGGAGCGGGAGCTGGCGGACCACGAACCCCTCGTCGGACAGCGTGGTCGACCGGGGCGGCATCGAGCCCGGGGTGGTCCCGCCGACGTCGACGTGGTGGGCGCGGCACGCGACGAACAGCCGGACGCCGTCCCACCGGACCGGGCTCACGACGGTCAGGTCCGGCAGGTGCGAGCCTCCGGCCTCGGGGTCGTTGGTCAGCCAGTGCTGGCCGGGCTCGGCGTCGGGGACCGTCCGGAGCAGGTCGCGGACGGTCTCGCCCATCGCGCCGAGGTGGACCGGCACGTGCGGCGCGTTCGCGACCAGCATCCCGTCCGGGTCGAACACCGCGCACGAGAAGTCACGCCGCTCGCGGATGTTCACCGATCGGGCGGTCCGCTCGAGCACCGCCCCGGCCTGGGCCGCCACCGCCTGGAACCGGCTGGCCCACACCGCGACCGCCGCCCGCTCGTCGACCGGCCCCTCGCCGGGCGACGGGCCGCGGGAGGCCCGGTTCGCCCGATCCAGACGGACGACGCCGCGATCGCGCCGCGCGGTCCACCCGGCCGGCACGACGATCGAGGTGGTGGGCGCGTCGAGGCGGACCGGACCCGCGACCGACCGGTCCCCGAGCCCGAACGGATCCATCGCGAGCGTCGGAGGCGCGGCGGGCGGCTCGCCGACCCGGACCCGGACGTTGACCAGCTCGAGCGGCAGCCCGCGGTCGAACCCGAACCGGGCCCGGTGCGCGGCGACGAACGCGGCCTCGGCCGCCGCCGGATCGGTCGCCGGGACCTCGAGCGGAAGCTCGGTCCCGACGTGGCGGAGCTCGACCGTCGCCCGGCGCTCGCCCCCGGCGGGGAGCCCGGCGTACAGCGCGTCGATCGCCGCGATCGCCCGGTCCCACCCAGCCGGGAACGGCGCCCACACCGCCGCCACCGCGTGGCGCTCCCGTCGGGCCAGCGCCTGACCCCACGCGCACATCACCGCCGCCGCCGGGTGGACCAGCACGAGGTCGATCCCGAGCTCCTCCGCCACCGCCGCGGCGTGCTGCGGGCCTGCGCCGCCGAACGCCACCAGCGCGTGATCTCGCGGATCGAGGCCCCTCGACGCTGCGAGGCGGCGGATCGCGTCGGCGATCTGGGCGTGGGCGACGGCCAGGAACGCGGTCGCCGCGCCGGGGAGGGCGATCCGCGCCGGGTCGAGCGGGGGATCGAACGCGCCCGGATCGACCCACCCGACCGCGAGCGCCGCGTCGGTCAGGGTGGCAGGACCGCCGCGACCGCGACACTGGGGGCCCGGATCCGCCCCGGCCGACTGCGGGCCGACCCCGAGCCGGACCCCGTCCGACCACAGGATCGAGCCGCCGCCGGCCGCGATCGTGTCGACCTCGAGCGTCGGGCGGCGGAGGTGGACCCCCGCGACCTCGACCGTCCCCTCGCGCCGGTGGGACGGCACCACGCACAGATCGGTGCTCGTCCCGCCGAGATCGAGCCCGAACGCCCGCTCGACCCCCACCTGGCGGGCCACCGCCTCGACCGCCAGCACCCCGGTCGCCGGGCCGGACAGGACCGCGTCGGCGGCCCCGATCTCGCCGGCCGGGCACACCGTCCCGTCGGACCGGACCACCAGCCACGACGGCGCGACGCGATCCCGGGCGAGGGCTGCCCGCAGGACCGGGGTCAGCGCCGCCTCGACCACCGTGGTCTCGATCCGCGCGAGGTACCCGACCTCCGGCGAGACCCGGTGGCCGACCGCGACGAACCGATCCGGAGCGGCGGCCCGGATCGCCGCCTCGACCGCCAGCTCGTGCGCGGGGTTCCGCGGGCCGTGCAGCAGCGCCACCGCGACCGCGACGATCCCGTCGAGCGGCCAGTCGTCCGGCAGCACCAGCGGCTCGAGCTCGACCCCGTCGGCGGAGATCCGGCCCGGGAGCGCGATCACCCGGGTCGCGAGCGACGGGCGGCGGACCGCGTCGGGGTCGAACAGCGACGGCCGGGTCATGTCGCGGATCGTCGCCAGATCGGCGAACCCGTCCGTGACGACCAGCAGGGTCGGGACCCCGGTGCCCTCGAGCAGCGCGTTGGTCGCGACGGTGGTCCCGATCGTGACGGAACCGTCCGCCGGCGCGAGGTCGCCGATCACCGCCCGGTCGGACGGCACCTTGCGGATCGAGGCCCGGCCCAGGTCGTCGACCTCCACCACGTCGGTGAACGTGCCCCCGCGATCCACGAACGTCCGGGTCACCGGGTCTCCCTTGCCAGGGTGGGGCCCCTCGACGGAAAGGCCAGGGCGTCGGAGGTGCCTACAGGGAGGCCTTCCGCGGTTGCGGCCCGTCGGGCTCGACGATACGGTGACCCTCCCTGAGCCCCCAACGGGGTTGATTCAGATTTCACCGAAGTTATCCCGCGAGGAGTACCCATGTCGGTCATCGGAAAGCCCGCCCCGAAGTTCGCCGGTCCGGCTGCCCACGAGGGCGAGATCGTCCAGCTGTCGCTCGAGGACTTCAAGGGCAAGTGGCTGGTGCTGTTCTTCTACCCGCTCGACTTCACGTTCGTCTGTCCGACCGAGATCGTCGCGTTCAACGAGGCGCTCGAGAAGTTCAAGGCGGTCAACGCGGCGGTCGTCGGGTGCTCGGTCGACTCGGTCCACACCCACCTCGCGTACATGCGCACCCCGCGGTCCCAGGCCGGCGTCGGTGAGCTCCAGTACCCGCTGCTGGCCGACCTGAACAAGGACATCGCCCGCAGCTTCGACGTCCTCACCGGCGACGTGGCGCTCCGCGGCGTGTTCATCATCGACCCCGAGGGCGTGGTGTTGAGCGCCACGGTCAACAGCGGCGGCGTCGGCCGGAACGTCGACGAGGTCCTGCGCACGCTCAAGGCGTACCAGTACGTCGCCGAGCACGGCGGCACCTGCCCGGCGAACTGGCACGAGGGCGAGGAAGGGATGGCGATGTCGCTCGAGGGCGTCGCCGGCCACATCGGCTGAGCGATTCGTTCGGAGGTCTCGTGCCCGCAGAAGAGCTGACCGACGCGGACTTCGACCAGCGGGTGAGCGGCGCGCCGATGGCGGTGGTGGACTTCCACGCCGGCTGGTGCGGGCCGTGCATCCTGTTCAAGCCGAAGTTCAAGCGGATCGCGAACGAGTTCGGCCAGGTGGCGTTCTTCCTGGTCGACGGGGAGAAGGCGCCGAACGCGCGGAAGACGGTGAAGATCGACGATCTGCCGTTCTTCGCCGTGTACCGCGACGGCGCGTTCGTCGAGGGCCTGTCGACGTCGGACGAGGGCAAGTTCCGCGAGTTCGTCACCCGCCACTTCGGCGCCCCCGCCGCCGGGACGCCGTGAAAGCCGCGGCGGTCCGGCGCCTGGCGAACGAGCGGTCGGCCGACGAGCTCGCGCACGCGATCGAGGCCCTGGTCGACGCCGAGCAGGACGAGCTCGGCGTCGAGGGCGACGACCTCGGCGAGAAGCTGACCCACCTGATGCTCGCCCAGCGGGTCCGGGCCCGGATCGACGCGGGCGAAGACCCGACGGTCGCGTTCCGGAGCGAGATGGCCTCGGTCCGGACCGTATTGACCGACGAGGTTGACCGACGAGGTTGACCGACGAGGGTCGACGAACGAACGGGCCGGTCAGCCGCGGCGGTCGAACAGCGCGACCACGTCGCCGAGCTGCTCGGCCAGCAGCCCGAGCGCGTCGTCGACGGTGAGCACGCCCGCCAGGCGCCCGTCGTCGATCACCACCACCCGGCGGACGCCCGAGTCGCGCATCCGCTTGACCGTCTTCCACAGCGGGTCGTCGGCGGTCGCCACCACCGGCTCGGTGTCGCCGAGGAGCGTGCGGAGGGTCAGCGAGCCGAGCTCGGCGGCGTGCCCCGCGACCGCCCGGAGCGCGATGTCCCGGTCGGTGACCAGCCCGACGGGGACGTCGCCGTCGAGCACGACGACCTCGCCCACGTCGTGGGCCCGCATCGCGACGGCGGCGGCGACCACGGTGTCGTCGATCCCGATCGTGACCGGGTTCGGGGTGCACGCTCGTCCTGTGCGCATCGCGCCTCCGACTGCCGAGATGAGCAAGTCACGTGCCGAGGCTGCGCGCCGGCGCCCGGACTGCCGCCGTACGCTCGGCCTGCGCGTCCTGGCACAGCGTGTTGTGTGAACTGGTCCGCCCGCGGGCTGCGCATCGCGCCGACCACGCCCCCACGGCCCGTCGAGCGGTCGGCACGGTCCGTGCGATGCTGGGGAGCGGGAGTGACCCATGATGCGCGTGTCGGAGCTGATGACGCCGGTGCCGGTCCAGGTGAGCACCGGGACCCCGATCGCCACCTGTGCGGCGCGGATGGAGCACCTCGCGATCCGCCACCTCCCGGTGGTGGCCGAGGACGGCCGGCTGGTCGGGGTGGTGACCGACGCGGCGATCCATCGGGTCGGCGCGATGTTCGGGACCGAGTTCGTGGTGTTCGACAGCCGCGACGAGGCGACCGTCGCCGGGCAGCTGTCGACCCCGCCCGAGGTGGTGGCCAGCCCGGAGGACGACCTGCCGGTGGTGATGAACCGGCTGGTCGCGACGCGCCAGGACTGCGTGGTGGTGGTGGACGAACACCAGCACCCGATCGGGATCGTGACCGAGCACGATCTGCTGAAGGTCGCGCTCGAGGTGGTCCCGATCCGGCTGACGGTCGATCACCTCCCGGCGCGGCCGCTGATCACGCTCGAGCGGACCGCCCCGGCGGCGTGGGCGCTCGACGCGATGGCGCGGATGGCGATCCGGCACGTCCCGGTGACCGATCCCGACGGGACGCTGGTCGGGGTGGTGAGCTACCGCGACCTGATCGCCGACGACGTGGCGCGCCGGTCGGTCACCCTCGACGAGGTGGTGCGCTCCGCCGACGTGTTCCACGTCGCGCCCGGCACGCCGCTCGTGACCTGCGCCCGGTCGATGATCGACCACCGGGTCGGGTGCCTGCCGGTGGTCAAGAGCGGGCGGGCCGAGCGGATCGTCACCCGACGCGATCTGGTGTACGCCGCCGCGACCGGGCTCGAGACCGAGGAGCTGTTCGGCGGACCGAGTCAATAAACCGCCGCGATCCGCGTACCGATCGACGCGCGGGTCGCCAGCGGATAACGCAGGACCCAGCGAGGAGGGGACGTGGCTCGGGAAGGTTCGAAGGACTTCGTTCGGGTGATTCTGGCGTACTTCCTGCCGCCGCTGGGGGTGTTCCTCCAGGTCGGCCTCGGGATCCAGTTCTGGGTCAACCTCGTGCTGTGCGTGTTCTTCTGGTTCCCGGCGATCCTGCACGCGGTGTGGGTGGTCGCGACGCTCGACTCGCACGGGCGCGAGGTCCCGGACGGGATGTCCACCTTCGTCAGCCTGCTGCTCGCGGGCCTGCTCCCGCCGGTCGGCGTGCTGATGAAGAAGGGGGTCGGCGCCCCGCTGATCATCAACACCGTGCTGTGCCTGCTGTTCTGGATCCCCGGGATGCTGCACGCGGTGTGGGTGATCACCAACGACGATTGACCGGTCACCCCGGCGGGATGCTCCCGTCTGATACAGTGGACGGGATCATGGAATCCCGTGTCGGCGAGTGGTGCTGGTCGCACCGATGGCTGGCGGTGGCGACGGCGCTCCCGCTGGCGGGGCCCGCCTGGGCCGATCGGTGCGACGACGCTGACCACGACACGGTGTGCGATCGGGCGGAGGACGTCGACGACGACGGCAACCTCGACGACGACGACTCGGACGGCGACGGCACCCCGGACTACCTCGACGACGACGATGACGGCGACGGGGTGCGGACCCGGGAGGAGGACGTCGATCGCGACGGCGACGCGTCGAACGACGAGACCGGCCTCGAGGACGACGGTGTGCCGGACTACCTCGACCCGAGCGTCCCGACCGATCGCGACCACGACGGGTACGTGTCGACCGCGTACGGCGGCGACGACTGCGACGACACCCGGCTCGGGGTCAACCCCGGCGTCGACCACGACCCGCTGTACGACGGCGAGGACTGGGACTGCGACGATCCCGACCTCGTGCTCGACTTCGACGCCGATCGCGACGGGCACCTCCAGGAGAAGGAGGCCGACGACGGCGACGATTGCAACGACAACGACCCCGACATCCACCCCGGCGTGGAGGAGGAATACGGGGACGGGGTGGATCAGGACTGCGACGGGTTCACCGATCCGGCGTCGGCGGTCGAGCCGATCGGGGGGTGCAGCTGCGCCGGATCCGGCGTCGGGCCGGGATCCGCCGGCTTCGGGTCGTCGGCAGGGGCGTGGGTCGCCCTCGGGCTCGCGGTCCGGAGGCGCCGGTGACCACCCACTCCAACAGCCGCGAGTCCGCCGCCAGCCGCGAGGCCGTCACCGTCCGCGACGCAGCCGCCGCGCTCCAGTCGCTGTCGAGCGAGCGCCGCCAGTTCCACATGAAGGCCTGCCTCGGCCGCGGCGGGTTCGGCGAGGTGTACCGGGCGACGATGGTCAGCGCCGGGGGCGTCCGGACCGAGGTCGCGGTCAAGGTCCTCCACGTCGAGGTCGATCCGAACAGCCAGGCGGTCCAGCGCCTCCGCGACGAGGGGCGGATGCTCGGCGCGATCCGGCACCCGTCGGTGCTGAAGGTCCACGATCTCGTCCTGCTCGACGGTCGGGTCGCGCTGGTGACCGAGTTCGTCGAGGGCCAGGACCTCGACAAGGCGCTCCAGGGCTCGGACCCGGTGCCGCTCCGGGCGATGGTCGAGCTGACGGCCAAGATCGCCGAAGCGCTCGACGCCGCGTTCAACGCCGCCGGTCCGACGGGCGAGGGCCGGCTCGAGCTCGTCCACCGCGACATCAAGCCGGCGAACATCCGGCTCGGGCTCCACGGCGAGGTCAAGCTGCTCGACTTCGGGATCGCCCGCGCGACCAACGTCCAGCGCGAGGCCCGGACCGAGACGAACGCGATGCTCGGCAGCTACCTGTACATGGCGCCGGAGCGGTTCCTCGAGAACACCGCGTCCGGGCCGGCGGTCGACGTGTACGCGCTCGGGCTGACCCTGTTCGAGGGGATCACCCGGCGGCGGCTGTTCGGCGACATGTCGCTGAAGGAGCTGTACCTGCTGATCCTCGACGATCAGAAGTACGACGCGTACCTCCGCGGCCAGCTCGAGACGATCCCGAAGGAGGTCCCGCACCAGGTCGTCGCCCTGCTGTACCGGATGCTCGGGTTGACCCCGGAGGGTCGACCGGACCACCAGACCCTCGCGAAGACCTGCTTCCAGCTCACCGATCAGCTCACGGGCAAGACGCTCGCCCGGTGGGCGCGCGAGCGGGTCTGGCCGCCGCCGCGGACGGTCCGCGGGATGCTCGACGGGTCGGTGATCACCGAGACCGCGTTCTCGCGGTCGGCGTCGTACGACCTGCAGCTGCCGCTCCCGTCGAACATCGACAGCGGCTCGATCGACCCGGCGGATCGCGGTCGGACCCCGCCGCCGACCGGCGCGTTCGACACGGCGTACCTGCTCCGCACCGCCACGGCGACGCTGGATCGGCCGGGGGTCGTGGTCGGGGTCGGGTTCGGGCTGTTCGGGATGGCCGCGGTGATCGGGGTCGTGTTCGGGCTGCTGATGGTCGGATCGGCCGCGCTGTACGTGTACCTGTCGCCGCCGGACGAGGCGCTGGTGCCGGCGCCGATGGCGCCGATTTCCATCCCCGGCTCGAATCCGGTGGGGACCACCCCGCTGGTCCCGGCGCCCGCGATGCCCGAGCCGACGCCGATC
>JBEBJW010000186.1:0-8893 GCA_040079715.1 Myxococcota bacterium
GAAGCAGCGGGTCGAGGGGTGGAGCGGCGCGATCGTCCTGAACAGCGCCGAGGGCGTCGGGACGGTGGTGGTGGTGAACCTGGGACCCGCCCGCAGCTAATCTGGACTCCGTTGTCCAGAATGTTACGGAGCCGCGCGGGAGGTCCGGTGAAGTTCTCGGCCCAAGAGGAGTACGGCCTGCGCTGCCTGTTGCAGGTCGCGCGGCGCGCTCCGTCGGCCGAGTCGGACCCGCTGTCGATCCGCGACGTGGCCGACGCCGAGGGGCTGTCGCTCGACTACGCCGCGAAGCTGCTCCGGGTGCTGCGGCAGGCGGGGCTGATCACCAGCGAGCGGGGGGCCACCGGCGGGTATCGCCTGGCCCGCCCGGCCGACGGGATCGCGCTGTCGGAGGTGCTGTCGGCGCTCGACACGCCGCTGTACTCGCCCGGGTTCTGCGACAACCACAAGGGCCAGCTCGCGGCCTGCGTCCACACGAGCGCGTGCTCGATGCGGCCCGTGTGGCGCGCGATCGTCGGCGCGGTGGACCGGGTCCTGTCGAAGCTGTACGTGTCGGATCTGCTCGCGGGCGAGCGGGCGGTGAGCGACCGGGTCTCCGAATCGCGGGTTTCCGAGTCCCGGGTGTCCGAGCCCGGGACAGTGGAGGGATAGTGGCGCAAGACGCCGAGAAGCTCGCGCTCGAACGCAGCGAGTACCGGTACGGCTTCAGCTGGCCGCTCGACTCCGAGCGGATCCCGCCGGGGCTCGACGAGAGCGTCGTCAGGTTCATCTCCGCCAAGAAGGACGAGCCGGCGTGGCTGCTCGACTGGCGGCTGTCCGCGCTCGCCGCGTGGCGCAAGATGGCCGAGCCGCACTGGCCGCAGTTCTCGTACGGCCCGATCGACTACCAGGGCGTCAGCTACTGGGCCGCGCCGAAGAAGAAGCCCGGCAGCATGGACGAGGTCGACCCCGAGATCCTCGCGATGTTCGACAAGCTCGGGATCCCGCTCCAGGAGCGGGCCGCGCTGGCCGGGGTCGAGCTGTCCGGGATCGCGGTCGACGCGGTGGTCGACTCGGTCAGCGTGGTCACCACGTTCAAGAAGAAGCTCGGCGAGCTCGGCATCATCTTCATGAGCTTCGGCGAGGCGGTCCGGGAGCACCCCGAGCTCGTGCGGAGCTACCTCGGCTCGGTGGTCCCCGCGACCGACAACTACTTCGCCGCGCTGAACTCGGCGGTGTTCTCCGACGGCAGCTTCGTGTTCGTCCCGAAGGGCGTGAAGTGCCCGATGGAGCTGTCGACCTACTTCCGGATCAACGAGGCGAACACCGGCCAGTTCGAGCGGACCCTGATCATCGCCGAGCAGGGCGCGTCGGTGTCGTACCTCGAGGGCTGCACCGCCCCGATGCGGAAGGAGAACCAGCTCCACGCCGCGGTGGTCGAGCTCGTCGCGCTGGACGACGCCACGATCAAGTACAGCACGGTCCAGAACTGGTACCCGGGCGACAAGGAAGGCCGCGGCGGTGTGTACAACTTCGTGACCAAGCGCGGGAAGTGCGCCGGCGCGCGGTCCCGGATCTCGTGGACCCAGGTAGAGACGGGCTCGGCGATCACCTGGAAGTACCCGAGCTGCATCCTGCAGGGCGACGACAGCGTCGGCGAGTTCTACTCGGTCGCGCTGACCAACAACCGGCAGGTCGCCGACACCGGCACCAAGATGATCCACCTCGGGCGGAACACCCGGTCGACCATCGTGAGCAAGGGGATCTCGGCCGGGCACGGGCAGCAGACGTACCGCGGCCTGGTCCAGGTCAACAAGGGCGCGCGCGGGGCGCGGAACCACACCCGGTGCGACTCGCTGCTGATCGGGGCCGACTGCGGCGCCCACACGTTCCCGTACGTCGACGTGCGGAACGGCGCGGCTACCGTCGAGCACGAGGCCTCCACGTCCCGGATCGGCGAGGACCAGCTGTTCTACCTGCGGCAGCGCGGCCTGTCCGAGGAAGACGCGGTCTCGATGATCGTCAACGGGTTCTGTCGCGAAGTGTTCAAGGAACTCCCCATGGAGTTCGCGGTCGAAGCGCGGCGGTTGCTGGAAGTGAGCCTCGAAGGGGCGGTGGGGTAGACGATGCTCGAGCTGGTGGACCTCCGTGCCGAGGTCGATGGCAAGCCGATCCTGAACGGCGTGACGCTCACGGTGCTGCCGGGGGAGGTCCACGCGGTGATGGGCCCGAACGCGAGCGGCAAGAGCACGCTGTCGAAGGTGATCACCGGCCACCCGGACTACGTCGTGACCGGCGGCGACGTCCGGTTCCGCGGCGAGAGCCTGCTCGGGCTGACCCCGGAGGAGCGGGCGCGCAAGGGGATCTTCCTGTCGTTCCAGCACCCGGTGGAGATCCCCGGGGTGACGACGTCGGTGTTCCTGAAGGCGGCGGTGAACGCGGTCCGCAAGGCGCGCGGCGAGGACGAGCTCGACGCCGCCGCGTTCCTCCGGCTGGCGCGGGAGAAGGCGAAGCTGGTCCAGCTCGACCAGGCGCTGCTCCACCGGTCGCTGAACGAGGGGTTCTCGGGCGGCGAGAAGAAGCGGAACGAGATCTTCCAGATGGCGATGCTCGAGCCGCTGCTCGCGGTGCTCGACGAGCCGGACTCGGGGCTCGACGTCGACGCGCTGCGGATCGTGGCCGACGGGGTGATGGCGCTGCGGACCCCGGAGCGCGGGATCCTGGTGATCACCCACTACCAGCGCCTGCTCGACCACCTCCCGGCGGACCGGACCTCGGTCCTGGTCGACGGGCGGATCGTGCGGACCGGCGGGCCGGAGCTCGCCCGCGAGGTCGAGGCGCGCGGCTACCAGTGGGTCCGCGACGCGATGGGGGCGGCGTGACCCGCGCCACCCCGCTCGCTGATGGGGGCGACCGGACCGCGCTCGCCGCGGCGCTGCCGGGCCCGAAGGACGAGGCGTGGAAGTACACCCGCGCCGCCGCGTACCTCGCGACGCCGTACCCGGTCGCTGAGATCACGCCGGTCGACGTCGCGGCGATCGACGCGGACGTGGTGTTCGTCGACGGGTGGCGGGTCCGGTCGAACGCGCCGCCCGAGCTCGCGATCCGCGACGTGAACGCGGTCAGCCCAATGGGCGAGGCGCGCGGGATCGAGGCGCTCCACCGGGCGTACGCGCGCGACGGCCTGTACCTGCACCTCGGCGCGGACCGGGCCGCGAAGCTGACGATCGTCCACCGGTCCACCGGGTCGGGCCACGGGAGCGCGGTCCGGCACGTGGTCGAGGTCGAGCCGGGCGCGCGGCTCGAGCTGCACGAGACGTTCGACGGCGACGGGCCCGGGATGAGCCTCGGGTGGCTCGAGGTCCGGGTCGGCGCCGGCGGCGAGCTGGTCCACGTCCGGTCCCAGTCCGACGGCGGCGGCGCTGTCCACCACGGCCTCCTCCGGGTGACCCTCGGCGAGGGCGCGCGGTACCACGGGCTCAGCGTGCTCGGCGGGGCGGCGGTCGCCCGGGTCGACGCGACGGTGACCCTCGCCGGCGCGGGCGCCAAGGCCGAGCTGTTCGGGCTCACGCTGGTCCGCGGGACCGAGCACGCCGACCACCACCTGACGATCGACCACGCGGCCCCCGGCGGCACCAGCAGCCAGGTGTTCCGGGCCCTGGCGACCGATCGCGGCCGGAGCGTGTTCACCGGCAAGGTCGAGGTCCGGCCCGCCGCGGTGAAGACCGACGCGTCGCAGGTCCACCGGGCGCTGCTCCTGTCGGACGGGGCGGTGATCAACGCGCGTCCGCAGCTCGAGATCCGGACCGACGACGTGCGGTGCAGCCACGGCGCGGCGATCGGCGCCCTCGACGACGAGTCGCTGTTCTACCTGCGCCAGCGCGGGCTCGACGCGCTCGAGGCCCGCGCCCTGCTGACGGTCGCGTTCGCGTCGGACGTGGTCGCCGCCGCG
The DNA here is from genome assembly GCA_040079715.1 of Myxococcota bacterium. Classification (GTDB taxonomy): domain Bacteria; phylum Myxococcota_A; class UBA796; order UBA796; genus JACKER01. The sequence goes on from JBEBJW010000186.1 coordinate 3,929, forward strand.
CCGGACGGGCCGGTCCGGGCGCAGCTCACCGACCGGGTCGCCCGGTGGCTGGGGGTCTCGTGAACGCCGCCGGGCTCGGGGTCGACCGCGCGGCGCGCGCGCTGGCGGACGGGTACGACGTCGACGCGGTCCGCGCGCAGTTCCCGATCCTGAGCCGGACGGTGAACGATCGGCCGCTGGTGTACCTCGACAGCGCCGCGAGCGCGCAGAAGCCGCTGGCGGTGATCCACGCGATCGACCACTACCTGCGGCACGAGCACGCGAACGTCCACCGCGGGATCCACACCCTGTCGGCCGAGGCGACGGTCCGGTACGAGGCCGCGCGCGCGGCGGTGGCGCGGTTCGTCGGGGCCCCGAGCCCGGGCGAGGTCGTGTTCACCCGCGGCACCACCGAGGCGGTGAACCTGGTGGCGGCGAGCTACGGCGCCCGGCTCGTCCCCGGCGACGAGCTCGTGGTGTCGGCGATCGAGCACCACTCGAACATCGTCCCGTGGCAGCTGTTGGCCGCGCGGTCGGGCGCCCGGCTGCGGGTGGCACCCGTCACCGACGACGGGTCGCTCGACTGGGACGGGTTCGTCGGCGTGCTGTCCGACCGGACGAAGCTCGTGTCGATGACCCACGTGAGCAACGCGCTCGGCACGGTGTTCCCGGTCCGGCGGATCGCCGACGCGGTCCACGACGCCGGCGGGGTGCTGCTGGTCGACGGGGCCCAGGGTGCGGTGCACCTGCCGATCGACGTGACGGCGCTCGGGTGCGACTTCTACGCGTTCAGCGGGCACAAGGTGTACGGCCCGACCGGGATCGGCGCGCTGTGGGGCAAGGCGGCGCTGCTGGCAGACATGCCGCCGTGGCAGGGCGGCGGCGAGATGATCGCCCGGGTGTCGTTCGACGGGACCACGTTCGCGGACCCGCCGGCGCGGTTCGAGGCGGGGACCCCGGCGATCGCCGAGGCGATCGGGCTCGGGGTGGCGGTCGACTGGCTCGACGCGCTCGGCCGGCCGGCGGTCGCGGCGTACGAGCGGGAGCTGTTGGCGTACGGGACCGCGGCCCTGTCCGAGATCCCCGGCCTCCGGCTGATCGGGACCTCGCCGGACAAGGCGTCGATCCTCGGGTTCGTGATCGACGGGGTCCACCCGCAGGACCTCGCGACGCTGCTCGACGAGCAGGGGATCGCGGTCCGGACCGGGCACCACTGCGCGGAGCCGGCGATGACCCGGTTCGGGGTCACCGGGACGGTCCGGGCCTCGCTCGGGTGCTACACGACGGGGGCGGAGCTCGACGCGCTGGTGGCCGGGATCCGGCGGGCGTTGCGGATCCTGGGGCCCGGTCGGACCTGACGGGGGGCCTGACGGCGAACCGTGGTCACGGCGCTCCGGTGCCGCCGGTGGTGGACGTGAACGGGGACTCCCACAGCGCGATCTCGTCGCACGGGAACGGTTCGCCGCACGTGACGGTCGGCAGGTTGCCGTACGAGTGCTCGTCGCAGCCCGGCCCTGAGCTGGTGATCGTCACCCCGTTCAGGTCCCGAACGCCGAACAACCGCACGTCGTAGTACCGGCTGCGGCACCCCTCCGGGCTGCACAGGTCGGTGACCGCGAGGATCGAGCCACAAGCCCGCGCGCTGCACGCGGCAGTGTCGGTGTCGATCCACTCGGTCTCGTGCAGACCGGCGCAGACCCGAGGGTCCTGGGTGTCACAGTACTCGCCGATTGGTCCGCGACAGGGCGTACACCCTGCGTACAGCGTCATCAGTGGGGTCAGGAGCCGCATGGCCGTCACTCGTATGCGCAGTAGTCGGTGCAGAACCGGAGCTCAGCGTCCGACCGTTCGCAGTAGAAGCACCCGTGCACCGCGTACCGGTCGCAGTCCTCGCTGGTGGTGCACCGGGGCTGGCAGTAGCCCTGGATGGTGTCGGGGATCCGGGTGGCATCGGACTGGACGCACACGAGGTCCGGGTGCCCGCAATCTTCAGTGGTCTCGCACCGATCGCTGGTCCCGGGCGGGAGGGGGTCGCCGCACCCGAGCGCCACGAGCCACCACCCGAGGCGGCGGCTCACAGCTGCTCCATGAGGTCGTCGCCGACCCAGCTCGAATCTCCGTAGTCGTCGGAGCTCGATGGAATTGTCCATTCGAAGGGCCGAGGTGGCCCGACGGGACTCGTGCCAGGGTTGTCCCACGGGCCGATGGCGCCTCCGCCCTGGGGCTCACACGGCGAGAAGAGCGGCACCTCGTTCGCGTCCCCCACGACAATACCGTCCCAGAATCCGCAACATGACGATCGCTGGGCGGAGACCACTCGCTGCATCGCCGCCCAGAGGAAGTTGTTGCCCACTTGGTAGCTAACTGGACAGTTCTCCGCCCGGTCGGCGCGGAGGCTTCGATTGCAGATGTGAGTAAGTTCGTGAAGGATTGACGCCGAAATCTTGACCACCGCGCAATCTCGGTCATCGGACGAATTGGCGCAATACAACTCCTTGGCGAGGCGATAGTCAGTGTCCTCTGCACCACAAACCGCGGTCATTCGACCGAACGGCTCGGTCGCCATCCGGATGACGGGCAAGTCCAAGAAGTTGCAGTCGTCGTCGAGCAACAGGATCTTGATGTCGGTCTCCACCAGAACGAGCTGGCCGACCAGCAGGCCGAGCGCGGCCAGGAGCGGATTCGGGACGCTGTGTCCGAACAGGGTCGCGTGAATGCAGTCGCCGGCGCCGGTGTCGTTCGTCGCCATGCACACCGCCCACTCCACCAGATCCCAGTTCACCTGCAGGAAGCCCCAGGCGTGCATGAACAGGTTCCGCTCGCACGTCGGCCACGGGATCGAGTCCGGCGCGAGGACGCTCGACGTCCAGAACGTGAGCCCGGCGTCGTTCAGCGGCACCCACCCGAGGCCGTCCACAGTGAAGTCGTCCGGAAGTCCACAGGTGGTGTTCGTCGGAGGGCCGCAGATCTCGTGGTCGGTGCCGATCCCGAGATCCGGCACGTCGGGGACGTCGCTGTCCACCGGGGTGGTGCCGCCCGTTCCGTCCAATTGCTGCATCCGCGCGCCGTCGGTGGACGCGCCAGCGGGTTCGCCGGTCAGGAACGCGACCGCAGCGGCGTACTCGGCGAGCGGGGCGCGGCGGCCACCGATCGGGACCGGTCGCTCGGGCACCGGACCGGGCGTAGCGGCGAGGAACGCGACCGCCGCGGCGTCCTGCCGGAGTCGGGTCGCCCGCGCCACCGCGTCCTGGAACGGGCCGGGCCGGTGCTGCGGTGTCATGGGTAGCTCAGGCCGGCGATCACCCGCAGGAACCCTGCGGGGCCGGAGCCCGCTGCCTTGAGGCGGATCGCCAGCGCGAACTCGAGCTGGTGGTAGGAGGTCGGCGTGACCGCGGCGACCGACGCGTCGGTGGTGCAGATCGCGCTCGCGCCGTCGGTCAGACCGGTCCAGGTGCCGATCGCGACCCACGCGCCGGGCGCGTCCGGGTCATTGACGCCTCGCACATAGAACAGGTACTCGAGGTCCTTGACCGCATTCGAGACGATCGCCGCCCGAAGCTTGTCGGCCCCCGACGCGGGGACACGACCGAGCGGGTAGTAGCGCGGGGCGGCGTTGGTCTGCCCCGGATCGATCTCGATCTCGCGCGTGCCGATCTGGGCGGAGCAGGCTCGCAGCACGACCGACAGCCAGCCGCTGATGTACCCGGGCGTCGCCCCGGACGCGAGCTTCGCCAACACCCCCGCCTGGGCCAGGTATTTGTCCGTCACCGTCGACAGTGTGGTGGCGTGGTGGGTGGTGCCCGCCGCCCCGGCATACGCGCCGCTCGCGGCGTTGACCCCGAACAACGTGTCCGCGCGGGCGACCATCAGGCCGGTCGCGGCGATCGCCGTCGCGTTGCTCGTGACACGGGTCACGGTCAGCGCGTAGTCGAGCTCCTGGCCGCCCACGATCGTCATCACCTTGCTCAACGGCTCCCACTGATCGTTGATCGAGCTCACGGAGATCGTGAACGGAAACCGACCGATGAACACCCCACGCCATCGCACCCTCTCCGGTCCAATGGCTCGTACATTGCAGCGCGCGCGCGCGCAGTCGTCAATCCCACGATCGGGTGACTGGACGCCGAGTCCCCGGCCGACCGGATCCGCGCCGACCCACGCCCGCGATCGCCGGTCCGGGCGCGACCGATCCGCAGCGCGACCGCACTGCGCCGGGATCGGCGTCGGAGGAGGGCGCCGGGTCGCGGAGTCGATTACCAGGTGACGGGGCGAGGCGGTGCAGGTGCGAGGCCGAGCGAACGCAGCCGGGATGATGGCGGTCGGGATCGCGGTGGCCGGGTGCCACCGCAACGGCGACGGCGGGCCCCCCGTGGTCGACACCGCCGGCACCGTCGGGGTCACCGGCGTCGCCGCCGAGGTCACCGTCGACGGGGTGGTGGTGTTCGCCGGGGTCGCGTCCGCGCCCGCGATGGGCGTGTACCAGCCGCCGAACCCCGCCGCCGACTGCCTGCCCGCCCGCCGGATCGCGGCGATCCAGGGCGAAGACGTGTTCCTCGACGCGGTGTTCGCCGGCCAGTTCCCGGCGCCCGGCGAGCAGGTCGTGCTCCCGTCGTCCGGGTCCGACACCGCCCTCGACTGGACCGCGTCCACCTGGCGCGACGAGGCCGGGGAGGGCTGGGCGTCCCTCGGGGGCACCGCCACCCTCGGCGCGTTCACCCAGGACGCGGTCGAGGTCACGATCGACGGCGCGTCGGTCTGCCGGTCGGACCGGGTCGAGCGCGCCGACCCGGTGCTCGACGGCGCGTGGTCCACCCACACCACCGAGTGCACCTCGGGCGCCACCGTCGTGTTCCGCACCACCGAGCCGTTGCCGTTCTCGCTCGATCGCGCGCCATGGTGCAGCGAAGGCCGGTTCGACAGCTGGGCCACCCCCGAGGGCGACCGGCTGTGTTCGGACCTCGCCGCGCCGTGTGAGTAGCATCGGGG
>JBEBJW010000187.1:0-8892 GCA_040079715.1 Myxococcota bacterium
GTGCTGGAGGTCCACGGCGAAGGCTTCGGGTTCCTCCGCTCCCCCGCCGACAACTTCCTGCCGGGCCAGGACGACATCTACGTCTCCCAGAGCCAGATCCGGCGGTTCAAGCTCCAGACGGGCGACACGGTGATCGGCCTCGTCCGACCGCCGAAAGAGGGCGAGCGGTACCTCGCGCTGCTCCGGGTCGACAGCGTCAACGGCGAGCCGCCCGGGGTCGAGCCGCCGTCGTTCGACTCGTTGACCGCGATCTACCCGGACGATCGGATCCCCCTCGCCGCCGACCCGCTGCTCCGGGCGGTCGACCTCGCGGCCCCGATGGGGCTCGGCCAGCGGGGCGTGTTGGTGGCGCCGTCGCGGACCGGCCGGGTCGAGCTGCTCCGCGCGATGGCGGATCTGCTCACCGCCGACGACGATCTCCACGTCACCGTGCTGCTCGTCGGCGAACGGCCGGAGGAGATCCACGAGTGGCGCACCTCCAGCCGGGCCGAGGTCATCGCCACCCCGTTCGACGAGCCGCCGGCCCGCCACGTCCAGGTGGCCGACATCGTGTTCGAGCGGGCCCGCCGGATGGTCGAGCGCGGCGACGACGCGGTGCTGCTGGTCGACAGCCTGAGCCGCCTGCTCAGGTTCTGCCTCGCCGAGATCCCGGCCTCCGGGCGGATGATCGGCGGGGTCGACACCGCAGCGATCCACCGGATCCGGCGGTACCTCGGCGCGGCCCGGGCGCTCGAAGAGGGCGGCTCGCTCACGGTGATCGGGGTGGTCAGCGGGGAGATCGCCACCCACCGGGAGCCGTGGGGCGGCGGCGCGGCGAGCGACATGGACCGCGTCCTGCTCGACGATCTGCGCGAGGTCGTGAACTGGGAGCTGGTGCTGTCGCGGGACCTCGCCGACCGCGGGATCCGCCCGCCGATCGACCCCCACCGCTCGGGCACCCGGCGGGAGGAGCGCCTGCTCGATCCGGCCGAGATCGAACGGCGTCGCGCGTGGCGCAGCACCCTGACCGGCGAGCTCCTGGAAGACGCCTCGAAGCTGATCGGATGGGCGACGGGCACCCGGGACAAGGCCGTCCGCGACGCTTGACACACGCCGGTCGACAGGGCATGTGGGGCGCTCCGCTTAGGACGACGACATGAAGAAGGGCATCCATCCCGAGTACCGCCTCGTCGTGTTCCGCGACGTGAGCGTCAATCACGAGTTCCTCACCCGGACCTGCACCGAGGCCCGCGAGACCACCACGTTCGAAGGTCAGGAATACCCCCTGATCACGATCGACGTGTCGTCCGCGAGCCACCCGTTCTACACCGGTACCCAGAAGCTGATGGATACCGAGGGCCGCGTCGAGCGGTTCAAGAAGAAGTACGGGCTCGGCGGCGGCACCACGGAGCCGGCGGCCGAGTAGCCCGGCCCCTCGGGTCGGTCCGGTCCTCCCCCCTGGTCCCCGGTCGATCGACCGGGTACGGACGCGCTCATGTTCGACCGTCTCGGGGCGTTCGAGACGCGGCTCGACGCGCTCGACCGCCAGCTGATGGACCCGGCGATCGTGTCGGACGGCACGCGGATGCGCGAGGTCTCCCGCGAGGCCGCGCACGTCCGCGAGATCGTCGACGCGTGGCGCGGGGTCAAGAAGCTCGAGCAGGAGCTGGTCGGCGCCCGCGAGGTCCTCGCCGAGGAGTCGGACCCCGAGCTGCGCGATCTGGCGCGCCAGGAGATCGGCGAGCTCGAGGCGCGGATCGCGACCAGCACCAACGATCTGCGGCTGATGCTGCTCCCGCGCGACCCGTACGAGGGTCGACCGCTGATGCTCGAGATCCGCGCCGGCACCGGCGGCGACGAGGCGGCGCTGTTCGCCGCCGACCTGTTTCGGATGTACCAGCGGTTCGGCGAGAGCCGCGGTCTGCGGGTCGAGCTGATGTCGTCGAGCCCGATCACCGTGGGCAACAGCGGCAAGACGCTGGTCGGGTTCAAGGAGGTCGTGGCCGCGGTCACCGGCGACGACGCGTACAACCTCCTGCGGTTCGAGGGGGGCGTCCACCGGGTCCAGCGGATCCCCGCCACCGAGTCCCAGGGCCGGATCCACACCTCCGCCGCCACGGTCGCGGTCCTGCCCGAGCCGGACGAGGTCGAGGTCAAGATCGACGCGAAGGACCTCCGGATCGACACGATGCGGTCCGGCGGGCCGGGCGGCCAGTCGGTGAACACGACCGACAGCGCGGTCCGGATCGTCCACATTCCGACCGGCCTGACCGTGCTGTGCCAGGACGAGAAGTCCCAGCACAAGAACAAGGACAAGGCGATGCGGGTGCTCAAGGCCCGCCTGCTCGAGAAGGAGCAGGCCGAGCAGAAGGCGAGCGAGACCGCGGCCCGCCGGGCGATGGTCGGCTCGGGCGACCGGTCCGAGCGGATCCGCACCTACAACTTCCCGCAGAACCGCCTCACCGATCACCGGATCGGCCTGACGCTGTACAAGCTCGACGCCGTGGTCAACGGCGATCTGCAGGACCTCGTCGACGCGCTGACCACCGCGTACCAGGCGAAGCTGCTGGAGCAGCAGGAGTCCGCGTGACAGGAGTCCCCGTGGCCCCAGGCACCGGCGACGATCCCCTCGTGCTGGTGGACGTCCTGCGCAAGACCGAGGGGTTCCTCCGGAAGCGGGGGGTCCCCTCCCCTCGGCTCGAGGCCGAGCTGCTGCTCGCGAAGGTATTGGGGATGGACCGGATCGCCCTGTACCTCGCGCACGATCGGCCGCTGACCGCGTCCGAGCTCGACGCGCTCCGGCCGCTGGTCGGGCGGCGTGGCCAGCGCGAGCCGCTGTCGTGGATCCTCGGGCACCGCGAGTTCCACGCGATCCGACTCGGGATCGAGCCCGGGGTGCTCGATCCGCGGCCGGACACCGAAACGCTGGTCGAGGCGCTGCTCGCCGAGATCCCGGCTCCCTCCGCGGCCTCCCCCGGCGGCGGCGACGCCGAGTCGGTGTACGTGGCGGACGTCGGGTGCGGATCCGGCGCGGTGGGGCTGGCGATCGCCGCGGCGAGGCCGACGGTCCGGGTCTACGCGACCGACCTCGACGATGTCGCGCTGAAGGTCACCAAGGCGAACGTCGCGGCGCTCGGCCTCGGCGACCGGGTGGCGGTGTTGAAGGGCGACCTGCTCGACCCGATCCCCGCGTCGCGCGCGATCGACTGGGTGGTGTCGAACCCGCCGTACGTCCCGTCGAGCGAGATCGACGCGCTCGAACCCGAGGTCTCGTCGCACGAGCCGCGGCGGGCCCTCGACGGCGGTCCGGACGGCCTGGACGTGGTCCGCCGGCTGGTCACGGTCGCCCGGGCGCGCGCCAGGCGCGGGGTGATGATCGAGATCGGCCACGACCAGGCCGCGCGCGCGCTCGACCTGCTGCGGCGGGCCGGATTCCGCGACCTGTCGACGGCCCGAGATCTCGGCGGGATCGAGCGGGTGGTGGTCGGGCGGGCGTGAACCGCGTTCGCGCGGTTGCCTTTCGACCCTGCCTTCGGCTAGGGATGCGGGACCTGGAGGTCCGATGTCGAAGCGTCTCGGGGTGACCGCCCTCGCCGTCGCGTCCGCGGTCACGGTCGCAGCGGGGTTCGCGTTCGTGTCCTGCTCGGGCAGCGACGACGGCGCCAAGCCCGCTCCGGCCCCCGAGCCCGCGCCGGCGGCCCCGGCGGACGCAGCGGTGCCGGGTCAGACCCGCGACACGCTGGTGATCGGCTGGCAGTCCGACATCGGGCAGCTCCTGTCGGTCGTGTACGAGTCGTCGTCCGACGCGCCGGTGCTCGAGATGGTCGGGTTCCCGACGGTCGACGGCGAGTTCGACTGCTCGCTCAAGAAGCGCCCCGCCCTCGCCAAGTCGTGGGAGTGGAGCGAGGACGGCACCGTCCTGAAGATGGAGCTCCGCGACGACATCAAGTGGGAAGACGGCGTCCCGGTCACCGCGGACGACTTCGTGTTCACCTATGACCTGATCGGCGACCCCACGGTCGCGAGCCCCCGCCTGTCGAACATCGACCGGATGACGCCCGACGGGCGGCCGAAGGTGATCGACCCGACCCACATCGAGTGGCACTTCACCCAGGCGTACGACCGCGACACCCAGATGTCGCACGCCGGGCTCGGCCTCGTCCCGAAGCACATCTGGGAGAAGGCCGATCGCGCCTCGATCCGCGGCAACGACAAGATCAACCAGCCCCTGTCGTACGGCCCGTGGCGGCTCGCGAAGTGGGAGCCGAACCAGCGCGTCGTGCTCGAGCCGAACCCGAACTTCACCGGGCCGGACGAGTACAAGGCCCACCTGAACCGCGTGATCTTCCGGATCATCCCGGAGTATGCCACGCGGCTGATCGAGCTCGAGTCCGGCAACATCGACCTGATGGAGGCGGTGCTGGTGTCGGACGCGGACCGCCTGCGGGAGGAGCACCCGGAGATCCGCCTGGTCCGCCGCGGGTGGCGTTCGAGCGACTACGTCGGGTGGAACCTCAAGAACCCCCTGTTCGAGGACGTGAAGGTCCGCAAGGCGCTCGCGATGGCGGCGGACGTCGAGGGGATGATCGGCAAGCTGCTGACCAGCAAGACCGGCGAGTCGTACGCGAAGCGGTCGATCGGCACGATCACCCCGGCGCTGTGCGGCGTGCACAACGACGCGGTCGTCCCGCTCGCCCACAACGTCGAAGAGGCGAAGAAGCTGCTCGGCGAGGCCGGGTGGAAGGACTCGAACGGCGACGGCGTGCTCGACAAGGCCGGCAAGAAGTTCGAGTTCACCCTGATGACCAACACCGGCAACAAGCGCCGGGCGGACGCCGCGGTCCTCCTCCAGGACCAGCTCAAGCAGGTCGGCGTGACGGTGAACATCGAGAAGGCGGAGTCCAACTCGTTCTTCGAGCGCCTGCGCAAGAAGGACTACGAGGCGGCGCTCGCCGGCTGGTCGGCCGGGCTGTTCGTCGATCCGACGGTGATCTGGCACTGCGATCAGCCCGAGATCGGCAAGAAGTACGAGTTCAACTTCACCGGGTACTGCAACAAGGACGTGGACAAGCTGATGGAGCAGGGCCTGTCCACCCCGAACCCGAAGGACTCGGCGCCGATCTGGATGGACGTGCAGGCCAAGATCTACGAAGACCAGCCGTACATGTTCCTGTGGTGGATGGACGAGATCGTGGCGGTGAACAACCGGTTCGAGAACACCACGATCGACATCCTGTCGCCGTACAACCGGCTGCAGGAGTGGGAAGTCCCGGCGGACAAGGTCAAGTACCAGCGATAGGGCGAAACGGTCGTGTGGAAGTACATCGCTCGGAAGCTGCTGCTGATCGTGCCGCTCGTGTGGTGCGTCGTCACGTTGATCTTCGTGTTGATCGAGCTGTCTCCGGGTGACGTGGCGGACAAGTTCTTCACCCCGGAGACCCCGCCCGAGGTCCGCACGCTGATCGTCGCGAAGTACCACCTCGACGATCCGTCGTACGTGCGGTACCTCGCGATGCTCCGGAACCTGGTGCTGTTCGACTTCGGCCGGTCGATGACCCAGGAACGCCCGGTGTTCGAGATGATCGCTCAGGCGCTACCGAACACGATCCTGCTGTCACTCGTGACCCTCGGCGTCGTGTACCCGACGGCGATCGTCACCGGCACGATCCAGGCGGTCCGCCACAACGGCCCGGTCGACACCACCCTGTCGGTCGGCACGCTGGTGCTGTACTCGATGCCGGCGTTCTGGCTCGGGCTGATGCTGCAGCTCCTGATGTCGTACTACTGGTCGGGGTGGGTCGCCGACCAGGCGCACGCCGGCACCATGTCGCGGTGGATCACCGATCTGCTGACCGTCCCGTCGGCCGGGATGATGGACCCGGTCCAGTACGACTTCATGTCCGGCGGCGAGCGGCTGGTGGACCGGCTGAAGCACCTGATCCTGCCGGGGGTCGCGATGGGGCTCGCCGAGGCCGGCGGGATCGCGCGGTACATGCGGTCGGCCCTGCTCGAGGTGATCCGGAAGGACTTCGTCCGGACCGCGCGGGCGAAGGGGATGCGCGAGCGGACCGTGGTGATCCGACACGCCCTCCGCAACGCGCTGCTGCCGCTGCTGACCCTGCTCGGCCTGTCGATGCCGGCGCTGTTCTCGGGGTCGGTGCTGATCGAGACGATCTTCGCCTGGCCGGGGATGGGCCGGCTGATCATCAGCGCGATCTACGCCCAGGACACGCCGGTGATCATCGCCACGTTCTACGTGTTCACCCTGCTCGTGGTGTTCGGCAACCTGCTGGCGGACATCGCGTACGCGTGGGCCGATCCGCGCATCAAGTACGACTGAGGGAACCCCGTGACCGCGATCGTCCGCACCCGCGACTTCACCGCGCCCCCGATCACCCGGGCCGGCCTCGGCCTCCCCGGCCTCGGCCACCTGCTGGTCGGCGAGTGGATCGTGGGGATCGGGCTGCTCGTGCTCGACGCGGTGCTGGTGGCGTCGGGCTGGCTCGGGTTCCCGCGGATCGGCTCGCTCCTGATCGACGAGTACGGCGGCCTGTCGCTCCACGCGGTGGTCGCCCTCGCCACCTGGGTCGGCCTGGCCGGCGGGCTGTGGTGGACCGCGTTCCGGCGGGCGTACCCGCGGCCGCTGTCCGAGGAGGAGTACAACGCGAACACCCAGGTGATCCTCCGGACCCTGCGGCGGCACCGCACCGGGATGATGGGCCTGTTCGGGGTGCTGTTCCTGATCACGATCACGCTCGTGACGCCGATGATCGCCCCGTTCGACCCGATCGCGGTCAGCGTCGGCGAGAAGCTGACCCCGCCGTGCCGCGAATTCCTGATGGGGACGGACGAGTTCGGCCGCGATGTGTTCTCCCGCCTGCTGTACGGCGGCCGGATCTCGCTCGCGATCGGGTTCGTCGCGGTGGTGATCGCAGCGACCCTCGGCACCACGCTCGGCGCCACCGCGGCGTTCGTCGGCGGATGGGTCGACCGGCTGATCATGTTCCTGGTCGACGTGCTGCTGTCGCTGCCGCGCCTGGTGCTGCTGCTCACGATCGTCGGGATGTTCCGGGTGACCGGGACCAAGGGGATCTTCCTGATCGTGGTGATCCTCGGGACCACCGCGTGGATGGCGATCGCCCGGATCGTCCGGTCCGAGGTGCTGTCGCTGAAGGAGCGCGAGTTCGTCCAGGCCGCCCGGGCGCTCGGGATGTCCCAGCTCCGGATCCTGTTCGTCCACCTCGTCCCGAACTCGCTCGCGCCGGTGATCGTGTTCTGCTCGCTCGCGATCGGGGGCACGATGCTCGCCGAGGCCGGCCTGTCGTTCCTCGGCCTCGGGGTCCCGCCGCCCACCTCGACCTGGGGCGTGATGGTGAACGACGGCCGCGAGCCGCTCCGCACCGCACCATGGATCGCGGTGTTCCCGGGGTTGGCGATCATGACCGCGGTCCTGTCGTTCAACCTGCTCGGCGACGGGCTACGTGACGCGTTGGACCCCAAGCTGCGGGGATGACGCGGTGATCGACGTGGGGCTCGTGTGGAAGGTCGCGGTCGCCGGGCTGCTGCTCCTGGCCGGGACGGCGCTCGGGAGCTGGATCGCGTCCGCGGTGTCGCTCGGGCTCGAGCGCGCCGGGCTCGATCCGCAGGTCCGCCGGTGGATCGTCCGGTCGGTCCGGCCGATCGTGGTCGTGATCGCGGTGGTCGCGGCGCTCGAGTACCTCGACGTCGACCTGCGGACCGTCGCCGCGATGGCGGGCGGGGCGACCCTCGCGCTCGGGCTGACGCTCCACGCCACGATGTCGAACGTCGCCACCGGCGGGCTGCTGCTGACGCTCCGGCCGTACCGCGAGGGCGAGCTGGTCGAGTGCGCCGGCCAGCTCGGGGTGGTGGTCGAGCAGGGCGCGTTCGCGGTGGTGCTCGAGCGGGCCGACGGCGTGCTGGTGACGATCCCGAACAACGCGGCGTTCACCGCCCCGATCAAGAACCACACCCGCGCGGGCCGTCGTCGGATCGAGGTCGCGTGTGTGGTCCCCCGCGGGACGGACCTGGAGGCGCTCCGGACAGGGCTGGCCGCCGGGTGGTCGGGCGGGATCGACCCGCGGATCCTGACCGAGCCCGCCCCTTCGGTCCAGGTGCTCGGGATCGAAGACGGCGGGGTGCGGATCGCTGCCCGGGTGTGGGTCAAGCCGGCAGACCACGACGCCGCGTCCGGGGCGGTCGCCGAGCGGGTCCTGGCCGCGGTGCGCGCGCTCGAAGGCCGCGCGTGACCGTGACGCCGACCGGCACGGCTCCCGCAGGGCACGCTCAGGCACCGGCCCCGGCCCCGGCCCCGGCCCCCGGCGCCTCCGCGCGTGCCGGCGGCCTCGCGACCGGGCTCGCGAGCTCGTTCCGCTCGGTGCCGGACCTGTGGCACCACCGGGTGGGGAGCACCCCTGACCTCGACGCGCTCCGCCACCGAGTCGACGGCCAGTGGCGGGCGATGACCTGGTCCGAGGCCGGCGCGCGGGTCCGGGCGATCGCGAACGGCCTGCTCGCCACCGGGCTCGCGCGCGAGCAGCGGTGCATCGTGATGTCCGACACCTGCGTCGAGTGGATCCTCGCCGACTTCGCGATCCTGTGCGCGGGCGGCGCGACCACCACGGTGTACCCGGCGGCGTCCGACCGCGAGGTCGAGTTCATCGTGGGCGATTCGCAGGCGGTGATCGCGTTCGTCGACGGTCCGGCGCAGGTCGCCCGCCTCCGGACGATGCGCGCGAACCTCCCGGCGCTGATCCGGGTGGTGGTGTTCCGCGACGGCGGGGCACCCACCGACCCTGGCCATGTCGTCGGGGGGCCCCACCCTGGCCAGGTCGTCGGGGGGCCCCACCCTGGCCATGTCGTCGGGGGGCCCCACCCTGGCCATGTCGTCGGGGG
>JBEBJW010000188.1:0-8872 GCA_040079715.1 Myxococcota bacterium
CCGTCCCCCCGATGGCCCTGCCCGGAGCCGTCCCCGACGCTCGCCGGAGCCCCCGAGGCCAAGATGCCCGGCGCACCCCGCGCGCCGGATTCGGCACCCGGCCTGGGGACCACCGTCCGTTCCGGGACCGGGCGCCCGCGGCATCCACCCATCGCCCCGCGCCCACACACGGGTCTCTGGGACGGGCTACTTCGAGGCGATCGCGACCGGCGGACGGACCAGGGCGCCGAGGTGGCCCATCCGCGCGCGCTTGGTGGCGAGGTACCCGCGGCTGTGGGGGTTGGCGGCGATCCACAGCGGCTCGCGGCCCGACACCGACACCCCGAGCGAGGTGAGCCGCTCGATCTTCCGCGGGTTGTTCGTCAGCAGGCGGATCTCGGTCAGCCCGAGGTCGGCGAGGATCGCGGCGGCGGCGTGGTAGCTGCGGGCGTCGTCCGGCAGGCCGAGCGCGAGGTTCGCGTCGACCGTGTCCATCCCCTGCTCCTGCAGCGCGTACGCGGCGATCTTGTTCGCGAGGCCGATCCCGCGGCCCTCCTGCCGGAGGTAGATCACGACGCCGTCTTCTTCGCGGATCCGATCCAGCGCGCTCTCGAGCTGCTCGCGGCAGTCGCACTTCAGCGAGCCGAGGACTTCGCTCGTCAAACACTCGTCATGAACGCGGACCAGCACGTTCGTCCGGCCCTCGACCGCGCCGCTGACGATCGCGAGCGGCTCGGTCCCCGTGGCGGGATCGCGGTACGCCCGGACGCGGTACGGGCCGCGGACCGTGGGCAGCACGGTCTCCGCGACGAACACCACCCCCGAGGGGATGTCGTCGGGCGTCGATCCGTCGTTCATCGTCTCCTCCACAGACCACGTCTCATAACTGATCGATCCGTGACGCCGATGGGTGTAGATTGCGCACCCATGTGGATCCACCTGTTCCTGCTGCTGGCCGCACTCTACCCCGCCGCCGCCGCCGACGACCCCGAATATCTCCTGTCGGACCACGGCGTTCGGCTGGAGCTGCCGCGCAGCAAGTGGCACATGTCGAAGTGGGCCACCGACGCGTTCGAGGGCAAGCTCGAGGCAGAGCCGGTGCTGATCTACGCCTGGGCGACCCGGGTGCGGGCCCCGGTCGACAACCCCGAGGCGTGGGCCCCGGTGTACGTCGCGAAGGCCGAGGATCTCCAGGGCACCGACCTGCGGGTCACCGGGTCGAGCGTCGAGGAGGTGTCGGGGCACCCGTGGGCGCTGGTCGACGTGGCGTTCGCCCTGTCGAGCGCCGGAGGGATCGCGCTGCGCGGGGCCACGACCGAGCTCGCCGGCAAGAACTTCCACGTGGCGGTGGTCGCGCCGGCCCGGCTGGCGAAGCTGGCCGACCGCGAGCGGGCGCAGATCATCCGCGAGCTCGAGTTCACCGCCGAGGTCCCGCCGGCGGAGCTCGGGGGCACCGTGTCGACCGACCGGCTCACCACGAAGCTCCCGGACGGGTGGCGGGCGCTCGAGGCCGGCGAGCTCGACGCCGTGACCAGTCAGCTCGTGAAGCTCGGGCTCGAGGACCTCACCGGCTGCTGGACCGCGATCCGCGGCCACCCCGGCAACCAGCCGGACGTGATGGTCACCTGCAGCAAGCCGCTCCACCTCGGCGTGGTCGACGAGCACAGCTTCGACGAGCACGAGCGCACCGCCCGCGAGAAGCTGTTCGGGCCGAGCGTGCCGATCGGGACCGCCGCGGCGATGCCGGACCGCACCGGGATGGTGTTCACCCCGCGCGACGGGCTGGCGATGGGGGTCGCGCCGGACAGCGACCACGTCGCGGTGATCTGGGCCCTCGGCCAGGGGGACGTCGCCGGACCGGTCCGGGCGGCGCTCGGGGCGACCACGTTCGCGAGCCCGCACGCGACGGGCCCGGGCGATCAGCTCGGGTACTGGGTCAAGCACCGCCCGACCTCCCCGGCGGTGCTGTGCCCGGCCGGCTGCCTGTGCGGCGCGGGCGCCCTGGTGGTCGGGGCGGTCGCGCTGGTCGTCGGGTTGCGGTCGCGGCGGCGCGGCGGCGACGAGGACGACGGATGACCGACGGCCCGGCTCCGCTGGCTCCGTCTCCGGTCGCGTCGGTCGCGGCGTCGTGGCGGGCGCGGGTCCGGGCGACCCCGGGCGCGCTCGCGTTCGAGTTCCGGCGGGACGGGGCGTGGACCCGGTCGACCTGGACCGAGTCCGACCGCGAGGTCCGCCGGCTCGCGGCCGGGCTGATCGCCGACGGGGTCCCGCGCGGCGCCCGGATCGCGATCCTCGCGAAGACCCGCGTCGAGTGGGTGTGGATCGACTACGCGATCCTGTGCGCTGGCGCGGCCACCAGCACGATCTACCCGTCGAGCACCGCCGCCGACGCGCGGTACGTCCTGGAGGACGCCGGGTGCTGGGCGGTGTTCGTCGAGGACCGCGACCAGCTCGCCAAGATCGCCGGCGCCGGGGTCCGCGCGTACCTGCTCGACGGAGACGCCCCTGGGACCGACGGCGGGACCGATGCGGGCGACGTCGACACCGTCGCGGCCCTCGCCGCCCGCGGGGCGGTCCACCTGCGGGCCCACCCGCACGCTGTCGACGAGCGGATCGACGCGATCGGTCCGGACGACGTGGCGACGCTGATCTACACCTCGGGCACCACCGGTCCGCCGAAGGGGGTCGTGCTCGCCCACGGCAACTGGCTGTTCCAGGCCGAGGCGATGCGGGCGACGGTCGGGCGCACGCTCCGGCCGGGCGACGAGCAGTACCTGTTCCTCCCGCTCGCCCACTCGTTCGGCAAGGCGTGCGAGCTCGTGGCGGTCGAGCTCGGCGTGCCGACCGCGATCGACGGCGACCTCGACGCGATCCTGGCCGGGCTCCAGCACGTCAAGCCGACGATGGTCCCGGCGGTGCCGCGGGTGTTCGAGAAGATCCACAACCGGATCGTGACCGCGGCGAAGCAGGCGGGGCCGCGGCGGTACGCGGTGTTCCGGTGGGCGGTCGGCGTCGGCGACGAGGTCGTCACCCGTCGGATGGCCGGCGAGCGCGTCGGGGTGCGGCTCCGGGCGAAGCACGCGGTCGCGGATCGGCTGGTGTACCGGCGGCTGCGGGCCGCGCTCGGCGGTCGGATCCGGGCGTTCGGGTCCGGCGGTGCGCCGCTGTCGCCGGAGATCGCGCGGTTCTTCCTCGCGGCCGGGATCACGATCGTCGAGGGGTACGGGCTGACCGAGACCGCGGCGGCGGCGGTGGTGAACCGGCTGGACGACTTCCGGTTCGGCACGGTCGGGCGGCCGATCCCCGGGTGCGAGGTCCGGGTGGCCGACGACGGCGAGCTGTGGCTTCGCGGGCCGAACGTGATGCGCGGGTACTGGAACCGACCCGACGCGACCGCCGACGTCCTCGACGCCGACGGGTGGCTCCACACGGGCGACCTCGGCGCGGTCGACGCCGAGGGGCGGGTCCGGATCACCGGCCGGAAGAAGGACCTGATCGTCACGTCCGGCGGCAAGAACGTCGCCCCGCAGGACATCGAGCACGCGATCAAGGGCCGGTGCCCCCTGGTGTCGGAGGTGGTGATGCTCGGCGACGCGCGGCCGTTCTGCGTCGCCCTGGTCTGGCTCGACCCCGACGCCGCTGCCGCCCACGCGATCGGCCTCGGGCTCGCCGGCGGGCCCGACGGGGCGGACTACGGGGTGGTGGCGCGGCACCCGGCGGTCGCGGCGGAGGTCCAGGCGGCGGTCGACGCGGTGAACGCGACCCTGCCGCCGTACGCCACGATCAAGCGGATCCACCTCGCGGACGACGGCCCGATCACCCAGGCGTCCGGGCTGTTGACCCCGAGCCTGAAGGTCAAGCGGAGCGCGGTGGCGGCGCGGTACGCGGCGGTGCTCGACCGGTTCTACGCGGGGACCGTGGTCGCGGTGTGACGTCCCGGTGACGTTCCCCGCGGCGTGGGTTCCGGGTGACGTCTGCGCGGGACCCTGGGCATGACCCTCGCAACCTCTGCGAGGGCACGGCATGCGGGGCACGGTTCCGATGGTGGTCGGGTTGGTGGCCTGTGGCGGCGGGGACGCGGCGTCGGAGTACGCGCCCGCGGTCCTCGAGCGGGCCGCGGTGACGGTGGACCTCGGCGACGAGGAGCTGACCGGTCCCCGGCGCGACTTCGCCGGGTCGGTCACGGTCGACGGGTCGGGGCGGGACTGGACGGTCAGCGTCCACACGACCGGCGGGACGTACGATCTCGACGTCCACAGCCCCGGCGGGTCGGACCTGTCGGTCGTCGACGGCCTCGGCGACGCGAAGGTGTCGATCGCGCCGGAGCCGGTGTCGGACGAGCTGTCGCTGTCGATCGTCGACGCGGAGGGCGGCCTCGTGTACCTGGTCGAGCCGGTCGCGCCCGATCTGCTGACCACCGAGCAGTTCGGGGCCGGGTTCGTGGCGGCCGGGTCGGACCTCGGGCCGGCGGACGCGACGGGCTGGGCGCTGTCGCTGACCAGCGCGATGGTCCGGACCGACAGCGGCGACGTGGAGCTGTTTCCGGGGGAGCCGCAGGAGATCGTGCTCGACGGCGACAGCTTCCGCGCGGTGCTCCTCGGGTCGTACACCGCGGAGCTGCTGTTGTCGGGGAACATCCGGTGCGAAGGCGCGACGGACCGGCTGGCGTTCGAGCTGGTGCGGGTGGCTCCGGGAGCGGCGGATCTCACCCCGCTGACGCGTCCGGACGGCGCTGAGTTGCCGGTGGCGGAGTGTGGATCGACCTAGGTCGTCCTCGAACGGTTCTGGCGATCGATGCGGGGCGCCCTCGCGCGCGTCCGGGGGGTACGTTGCGCTGACGGATCCGCGCCCCGCATCGGTCGCCCACGCTCAGGGGCGGCACCTCGGTCATTCTCGCTCGACCGCGGGGTCTCCTGCGGCGGCTTCGTCCAGCAACGCGAGATCGGCCAGATCCTTCGGTCGCCCGGCGGCGCGCTTGTTCCGAACGAGCTCCGCGCGCCCGAGGAACGGGACCGCCATCGCGTCGATCGTCCGGGTGGCGCGCCCGCTCCAGGCCTCGTCGAACGAGACGCCGTCGATCCGGGTGAGCACATCGATCCGACGGGGTGGCAGGCCGAGCTGGTAGATTGTCCCTTCGACCGCGAAGTCTTCTTGCGACACCCCATGGGTGCCCAGCGGCGCGCCGAACGCCCTCAGGGCCGACGCCACCCGCGCCGCGTTGGCCGCGGTGGGCCGCACCAGCAGATCGATGTCGCCGGTCGCCCGCGCGGCGCCGTGGATCGCCAACGCGTGGGCGCCGACCACGACGAACTCGGCTCCCTGATCGAGGAGCGACGCGAGGATGTCGCGGAAGTCCTCGTTCACGGGCGGATCAGCCGCCCCGGCATCGTCGAGCGGTCGTAGGTCGGGAGCGGCGCACCGGTCAGCGACCACGCGTCCAGCGCGAGCTGCCACATCGACGCCAGACGGGCCTCCGCGGTGTCGAGCTGGGCCGGGGCGTGGCCGCCGACGAGACCGCCCGGCCATCCACGCCGACGTTCTGCGCGGAGCGCTCGCTCGGACGACGACATGGGTGGATCTAACCCACCGGCGGATCGGATAGACGACGCGGATGTCCACCTGCCCCTGGGACGGCTTCGACCCCGGCACCGTCGCGTTCTGCGAGGAGCGGCTGTGCGCGTGGGTCGTCGAGCCGTCGAACACCGGGTCGTCGATCGGGTACGTGCTCGTCGGCGGCTGGCTCCTCGCCGACGCCGTCCGACGCCGGGATCCGCGCCTCGTCGCGCTCGCCGTCGCCGAGATCGCGATCGGGCTCGGCTCGATCGCGTTCCACGGGACCGGCACCTTCGTCGGCGAGGTCCTCGACCAGGCCGGGATGTTCCTGTTGTCCGGGTTGCTGCTGTGCTTCGCCGCGGCCCGCTCCTACGACTGGCGACCCGGCACCACCGCGGCGGTGTACGCGGCGACGGTCGTGGGGTCGACCGCGACGCTGCTGGTGATCCGCCCGATCGGGATCCCGCTGTTCGCGGTCGAGCTCGCGGCCGGGATCGCGTGGGAGGGGCTCCACTACCGCCGGTCGCTCGACCCCGCGGCGTTCTTGGACCTGAAGCGGGGCCTCGCGATCTTCGGCGTGTCGTTCGTGATCTGGCTCACCGACCTGACCCGCGTGGTGTGCGCGCCGACCAACCACCTGTTCACCGGGCACGCCGCGTGGCACCTGCTGAACGCGGCGTCGATCGAGCGGCTGTACCGGTTCTACGCCCGCCGGTTCGCGCGCTGACCGCGGCGCTCCCCCCGGGCCCCGATCGGACGGTGCACGCCGCGCCGACCCCCGGTCCGGCTGGTTACGGAGCGGCATGGAATCCACGTTCCCGAGCCTGACCGTCGGCGCCGAGCGCCTCGTCCCCCGCGGCGCGTTCGCCGAGGCGCAGGCCGCGTTCCTCCACCCGGATCCGGCCGACGTCCGGGCCCTCGTCGACCGGTGCGCCGCCACGTCCACCGGGATCGTCGCCCACTTCTACATGGACGCCGAGCTGCAGGGCGCGCTCGTCGCCGCCGGTCCGCCGCACACGTTCATCGCCGACAGCCTGCAGATGGCCGACGCCGCGGTGAAGATGGCCGAGGCCGGCAAGCAGCACATCGTCGTCCTCGGCGTCGACTTCATGAGCGAGAACGTCCGCGCCGTGCTCGACGCCGCCGGGTACGCCCACGTCGACGTCTACCGCCTGGCCGACCGGGTCATCGGGTGCTCGCTCGCCGAGTCCGCCGAGTCCCCGCTGTACGCCGCGTGGCTCCGGGAGCGGGCGCAGGTCCCGTCCACCCTGCACGTCGTGTACATCAACACCTCGCTCCTGACCAAGGCGCGCGCCCACGCGATCGTGCCGACGATCACCTGCACCAGCAGCAACGTCGTCCAGACGCTGCTCCAGGCCGCGGCCCAGATCCCGGAGGTGTCGATCGCGTACGGGCCCGACACCTACATGGGCGGCAACCTCCACGCGATGCTCGCCCAGTTCTCGGCCCTGCCGGACGACGCGATCCGCGCGCTCCACCCGGCCCACGACCGGCGGACGATCGGGGCCCTGCTCGACCGGTTCTCCTACTACGGGCAGGGCGCGTGCATCGTCCACCACCTGTTCGGCGACGACGTGGTCCGGCGGGTGGAGGCCGAGCACGCCGACGCGCTGCTGACCGCCCACCTCGAGGTGCCGGGCGAGATGTTCGCGCTCGCGGCGCGGGCCCAGCAGGCCGGGCGCGGCGTCGTCGGGTCGACCTCGAACATCCTCGCGTTCATCACCGCCGCGGTCGACGCCGCCGCAGGCCGGGCCGGTCCGCAGCACGTGCCGGTCGTGCTCGGGACCGAGGCCGGGATGGTCACCTCGATCGTGTCGCAGGTCCAGGCGCGGCTCCGGCAGCGCGGCCGCGACGACGTGGAGGTCGAGATCATCTTCCCGGTGGCGAGCGAAGCGGTGGCCGCGGCCCCGGACTCCCCGCTCCGGATCGTGCCCGGGGTCGCGTCGGGGGACGGCTGCTCGGTCGCCGGCGGGTGCGCGACCTGCCCGTACATGAAGATGAACACGATGGACGCCCTCCACCGGGTGCTCGCCGCGATCGACGCCCGGTCGCGCGATCCGGGCGCCGCGGACCCGCTCGCCGCGTGGCGCCCGAAGGTGTACGCCGAGCCGGTCGACGGGCGATCGGCGGCGGACCTCGGCAGCGAGCCGATCCTGCACATGCGGGCGTTCCAACGGACCGGCCGGCTGCCGGACGCCCTGGTCACCGATGTCCGAACCCGCGCCCCCCGCTGACGAGCCGACCCCGTCGGCGTGGGTGATGCAGGCGGACTCGCCGCGGGATCTCGCCCGGGCGGTCGCGGCGGCCCGCGCGATCGGCGTGTCGCGGGAGGTCGCGTTCGACCGGGCCACGGTGTGCCTCGAGCTCGACGACGCGCCGTCGACGAAGCTGGCCGCGAAGATCGAGCGGCGGCTCGGGGGTCCGGTCGAGGCGCGGCTGGACTGCGACGTCGCGTGGGCCCCGCTCGGCAGCGGGTTCCTGCTCCTGACGGTCGACCCGCCGGCGACGGAGCTCGAGGCGGCGCTCGACGCGGCCGGGCCGACGTTCCGCGACGTGATCCACCCGAGCGACCCGGACGAGGTGATCCGGGTGTGCTTGCCGCGGCTCGCGGTGCCGGACGCGGTCGCGTTCGCCGACCACCTCCGCGAGGCCGGGCTCGGGGTCCGGGCGGTGTACGAGGTCGGGGGCTGCCGGCGCTGACTCGGTCTCGCGCGACGCGGTCAGGCCCGGGAGCCGGACCCGAGCGCGCCGAGGTGGGCCACGGGCGCGTCCGCGCCCGAACACTGCGGGCACCGGGCCGCGATCGACGCGTCGATCACCGCCCCCCACCACGGGTGACCCGCGCGGTTCGCCGCGGTCGCGATCGGATCGAGCGCCGACACCGGCGCCCCCAGGACGAGCGGGAACGTGTCGCCGCACCGCCGGCAGTCGCCGTGCGGCTGTCCGCCGGACACGTCGAGGAACGCCAGCTGGTCCGCCAGCTTCGGCCGGTTCGACAGCTCCGCCAGGGCTGCCAGCAGCGGGCCCACGTCGAGCGGCGCCGCCAGCGGGAGCAGCGCCGTCGCCGTCGCCCGGAGGGCCGGGAGGTACCGGGCGAGGTCCCCGGACCGGGCCAGCGCCGCCCCGATCGCCACCAGCCGCCGCCGACGCGCCGGCGACGCGCGCTCGAGCAGGAACGGCAGCAGCCGGTGCCCGTCCGGCGGGTGGGCGCACACGTCCGCCAGCGCGTCCCAGTCGACGTCGGTGTCCGTCCCGTCCCACACCCGCCGGACGATCCCGGACAGCCGCCCGCCCGGCACCAGCCACCGGAACGTCGGGT
>JBEBJW010000189.1:0-8842 GCA_040079715.1 Myxococcota bacterium
GTCCGAGGCAGGCGGGTGGTCGAGCTCCGAAGCCCGCCCTCCCCGCGACGGTGACCCTCGCGAACCGGCCCGCGGATCGCCGCCGAACTGCACGCCGGTCATGGCCGCGGCCCAGCGCCCGAGGGCGTCGTGGCGGGCGTGCAGACGCTTTGCACGGCGCCTGCACCGCGACCGAGGGGCGACCTCGATACCGTCGCAGCATGAGTCCCTGGGCGCCCCCCAGATCGAGGCCTCCCTTCTCGCTCCCTCCCGACTGGGTGCTGGCCGCCGCAGCGGTCGTGGCAACCGACTGCGTCCTGTCTTCCGTCGCGTTCTGGGCCTCGTCGACCCTCCACCCGCGACGCCCCGAGGTGGCGCCGCTGTTCTGGTTCTCGTTCGGACTGCCGGTGTGGCAGCTCTGGGTCCTGGTTCCGCTCTACCTCGGACTCAGCGAGGCGCCCGGCCTTCAGCCGCGTGGGAGGAGCTGGGCGTGGGGGGCGGCGGCCGGCGCGGTCGCGTACAGCGCGTTGCAGCTCTACGCCTGCGCCGGCGTGCTGCTGTTCGCCGACTGGGAGTAGGCCCGGAGCACTGACCGAGTGGTCTCCTACGCCCGCTCGGCTCTCGTCTGACCAGAGCACCGAACAGAAACTCGGACCGAGCACGCTGAGGCAGGCTCGTTCGCGGGACGTGAGGGCATGCCGTCAGGCATGCGCGACGGGTCGAGGGCGCGTACCCAGCGTACGAAACCGAGGACCGGCACGTCCCCCGGACGAGACCGCCCAGCGGGCGACTCTAGCTAGCAAGCGCAGTCACAGTACGCCTGATCCAGCGTCGCGTCGCTGGCGCCGCCCGGTCCCACCAGGTCGTCCCTCTGGGGAAAGCCATCGATCCACAGCCTCGGTCCTCGGCCGAGGTCGATGACGGCGCGCACGCGGCCCCGCGTCGCCCGGACCGGGCCGGCCAGCGGCGTGCGAGGGATCGCCGGGTCGAGCACGGCGAAGAAGGCTTCGTCGACCGCGCCGCAGCCGCCCGCCTCGGTGATCGTGGCCTCGGCGAGCCACAGCGACTTGCCACCCGCCTCCACGGACCGCACTGTGACGGCCTCGACGGCGGTGTGTCCGGACCACGACTCCGCCTCGGACCACCCGGGCATCGCCTCGAACACCGCGCTGGCGGCGCGCGCGGCCGCGGGATCGGCCACTGTGGCGCCGAGGACGGCGATCGTCGGGACCGCGCCGGACGGGATCACGATCGCGGTCCTGTCCACGGCGCAGTCGAGCTCCGCCGCGATCTGCGGCTCGCCGCAGGGGGGCGCTTCGGGGGCCTCGTCGCGCTGCATCACACCGAAGTGCGCGATCCCGGTGGTGAGGTCGTGGAACCGCTCCAGGTGGCACGTGGTCGTGGCGCCGTTGTCGTACACCACGGTGACCGCGTCGCCGACGTTCCACCGCCCGACAGCGTCGGCGGCGAGCGGGGCGGCCCAGGTCTGCCAATCGAGCATCGTCGGCGTCGGTGCGCCCGCGCGGGCGGGTGCGGCGACAGACGCGTCGACCTGGAGCAGCATCCACGCGACGCCGCCGGCGGGCTGCGCCCACCACACACCGCTCGCGGCCGTCGAACGCTTGCTCCCGCACCACGCGTCGACCGCGGCGCGCCGACCGACGTAGGGTCCGGCGCTCTTCACGTAGTTGTCGACGCCGAGCGCGGTGAGCTTCTTCGACAGCGCGACCGCCTCGGCCTTGTCGGCCTTGGCGTCGGCGACGACGACCTCGAAGCACGGCATCAGGTTCTTGAACCGACTCGATGGAAGCCGCTGCGGCGTGAGTCCCAGGTCCGGGTGCCCGGCGATCCTCGAGAGCGAAGGTGGAACCTTCGTGGCGTCGCGATCGGACTGGAGGATCACCCAGTACTGGTCACCCCAGGTGCTCGGATCGGCCGCCTGAGCCACGCCCACCGGCGCGGGGGAGCGCTGAGGCGACGCGATCGCCTCAGTGTGCGGTTCCTCAGCGACGGTGGCGACAGGAACGCGGTCACCGCCGCGGGTGCACGCGGCGATCAGCAGAATGGCAAGTCCCATCGCTCCCCCTAACCGTCGTCCGACGCGATCTGCCCGTCCTCGATCCGGATCCGCCGACCCGCGGTGTGGGCGACCTCGTCGTCGTGGGTCACCAGCACGACCGTCCGGCCCTCGGCGTGCAGCTGCCCGATCCAGGTTGCGGTGGGCTCGTCGGCGAGCACCAGCGCGGGACGTCCAGCGGTGCCGGTCGGGACGCGGTCCCCGCCGCGGGTGCACCCGGCGATCAGCAGAATGGCAAGACCCATCGCCGACCCTACCTCAGGGACCAGTCCTGAGGTGACGGACGTCGGTGACGGACGTCCGTCGGTCCGGACAACGAAAACCATGGTTCGCCCGATGGCACGGAACGTGAAGAGCGGCGGGCATGCGCTCCACGTCCCACCGACCGTCCGCGACCACGACCACGACCGACACCGGCCCGGCGTCCGCCAACCCGACCCTCGACGCCGAGAACCCGGTCCGGGCGCAGTTCGACACCGGCACCCACGTCAACGTCGGGGAGGAGGTCGACGGGGCCGACGTTCAGTTCTGCGGCGTGTGGTTCACCCCCGGCGAGTTCGCCGCGCTGATCGACTACATCGGCGCGCCGAGCGCGACCGGGTTCACCCCCGAGGAGGCCGAGGCGATGCGGGGGTTGATCCGGGCGAACTGCGAAGACACCCTCCGGTGGAACGAGGGCACCCACGGCAAGTACGCGGCGCTCGCCCAGGCGAACGAGGACCACTTCGCCCCCGGCGGCACCGGGACCGGGCCGAACCACTGCGACGCGTTCGTCGACCAGTACGCCCAGGCGTTCGCGATGGCGCAGCAGGCGGCCGACCACGACGAGCCCGCGCTGATGAACGAGGCTCGCAAGTACGGGTACGGCGCCGAGCACTTCCTCGAGGACATGTTCTCCGCCGGCCACCAGGTGTCGGCCGAGGTGATCGACGGGGCGGTCGACGCGATCTGGTCGACCCCGCGGATGGCGGTGGCGTACGCCGGGATCGCCGGCCGGGTGTGGGACCGGTGCGCGGACACGATCCGCCGGTACGGGTCGCGGGTCGGCGGGATCGCGGTGCCGATGGTCGAGTCCGAGTTCGTCGCGATCGGGGTCGCCGGCGGCCTCGCGAAGGGTGAATCCGGCGCGCAGGACGCCGTCCGGAAGTTCGTCCACGAGCAGCTCGAGGTCGGGGTCGAGGTCAGCTCGCCCGCCCACCCCACGCCGTGGGTGCTGACCGGCGACCACGACCTCGCGACGAACCCCACGTCGATTTCGGCGCTGGAGCTGGCGCTCCAGGACTGCCGCCAGCTGCTCGAGCTCGGCGCGGTTCCGGGGATGGACCCGCGGAAGGTCGCGGTCGACCTGCTGGACCGCCACCGCCCGATCCCGACCGGCGCAGGCCAGCGGGTGATCGCCGCCGCGGTGGCCGAGGCGACCGAGGACCTGTCCGCGCTGACCGACGCGATGGTCGAGGCGATGAGCGTCACGATCGGCGACGTGATGGACGCGGTGTGCCAGGAGACCGGCGGGCGGATCGTCCGGTTGGTGGACCCGGACCCGGCGGACCCGTCGCCGGAGCTCCCCGACGTCCTCCCGGAGATCCCCGAACGCCGGCTACCGGTGTCGTACGTCCCGAGCCGGCGCGGCGCGGCGCTCGGACCCACGCTCCCACAGACGGAGGCCCGATGACCCGTGGATCAGAACGGCGGGTACAGCGTGTGTCAGCGAGGTCCCTCAGGGACCCGTACCGAGCTGGCGGACGTCGGGGACGGACCGGGTCTCGATCCCCGACGGCGCGGCGCGCGGCGTGGTCGCGGTCTGGTGGGCGCTCGTCCCGCGGCCCTTCGTGGGGGCCTCGGGCACCCACCACCGCGACACCGGGTTGGCGAACCGCTCGTCCGGGTCGATGCCCGAGGCCCGCAGCGCCGCGGCGAACCGGTCGAGCCGCGCCCCGAGCCGCGCCCGGACCAGCTCGCGCAGGCCGGGGACGTGCTCGAACTCCTTGGCCCAGTGGGGCAGCGCGGTCGGGTCCGCGAGCCACGCCGCGCACAGCTCGGCCGAGAACGCGCGCCAATGCGGACCCCGCCCGAGGCACAGCGCCTCCACGTAGCAGGTGAGGCCCGGGCCGTACGCGGGCGACAGCAGCGCGCCGCTCTCCCCCACGAACCTCACGTTCAGGTTCAGGTCCAGCGGGTACCGCCCCTGCGCGGCCCACGCGTCCACCCGAGCCCGGGTCTCGCGGATCGCGCGCGCGACGTTGGCGAAGTCCGGGTCGGCCTTGAACCCCACCTCGACGCACGAGCTGCGGCGGGCCTCGAGCCAGTGACGGTAGTGGACCGCCTCGGTGCGGGTGACCACCCGGTCGCGGAACGACAGCGACCAGGCCGCGCTCCGCAGCGCGATCGGCGCGAACGACGGCCAAGCCCGCGTCACCAGCCGCACCAGGCCGAGGAGGAGCGCGGTGTCGACGAAGTGGCGGACCCGGTAGGCGAGGCCCGGACCGAACCGGCTCCGCGGGAGGTCCGTCCGGTCGAAGGTCCGGATCCACGCCCAGTCGCAGAACGGGAACCAGAACAGCTCGACCGACGTGGCTGCGCGTACCAGGGCCGGCAGCTCGGCCAGCGCCTGGTCGAACGGGAGCTTGCGGTCGCGCTGGAGCACCCGGTGGGCGGGCTCCAGCCGCAGGCGCACCCGGGCGATGACCCCGAACCGCCCGGCCGACAGCCGCGCGGCCGCCATCCCGTCGGCCCCGATCGTGTCCTCGGACAGCACCCGCCGGCGCCCCGCTGCGTCGATCACGTCGAACGCCAGCACCAGGTCGCCGAGGGTCGCGGTGTCCTTGCCCGACCCGTGCGTGCCGAGGGAGACGATGCCGCCGACCGTGACGGTCTCCATCACCACGTTCCACGGGAGCTGGTACCCGGCGCGGGCCAGCGCGGCGTCGAGCTCCCGGTTGGTCGTGCCGCACAGGACCCACGCCGCCGGCCGCTCCGGCTCCGCCAGGTCGAGCTCGACCCCGGTGAGCCGCTCCCCGAACACCAGGTACCCGTCGGTGGCCGACCAGCTCGACCAACTGAACCCTGCCCCGACCACCCGCAGCGGCACGCCCGCGCGAGTGGCCTCGCCCACGCAGGCCGCGAGGTCGGCGAGGGTCTGGGGGACCCGCAGGGTGGCGCGGCAGGTCACGGTCCCCGCCCAGTTCGACCAGGTGCGCCGGCCCTGGCCCATCAGCAACGCGCGCTCGGCCCGGTCGAACGCGGCCCGCAGCCCCGGCCGATACCCCGCCCGGAGCAGCGCGATCAGCGGGAAGTGGAACAGCCCGAACGCCACGGAGTGGGCGGTCTCGAGTCGGTCGCGCGCCGGGTGGTCGGTCCGCAGGTACGGGGCGTGCTCGTGGTGGTACACGTGGGAGAACAGGGCAGCGAGCCCCCCGAACGTCAGGACCGCGACCGGGACGAGCCCGCCGACCAGCAGCCCGTGACCCGGCCCCCACGGGACGCCGGGCGCGTGAGCCAACGCGAGCCCGAAGCCGAGGACCATCGCCGGGACCAGCGGGTCGAGCCACAGCCAGTACAGGACCGAGGCCACCAGGAACGCCGCCCCGAGGTTGGCCCCGAGGAGCGGCACCGGGAACGGCACGGGGACCTGGGACAGCGCCACCAGCAGCCCGCCGCCGAGCAGCGCGTTCGACCATTGGTGGAGCCGCAGGTTCGCCGGGTGGCGGTGCTCGACGTACTGCCGGAGGACCAGGCGGAACAGGTGGGCGCGCACGGGTCACCTCTCGGAACGGCCTGGAGCGACGGTAAGCTCGCCCACGCGGCACAGCTCGAACCGTCGTGTCGCACGACCTGACAGCGAGGCGTCAGGCAATGGATGGCGCCCGTCACGGCGGCCCTCGGAGCGCCGGAGCTCCCGGCGTGCAGTCGGAGGGGCGCCTCCCGTGTCGTCCCGAGCCGGCGCGGCGCAGCCCTCCCTCCGCCCCCCGGTCGACGCGATGACGGGCGGTCAGAACCGCGGGAGCAACGTGAACGTGCAGGTGTCGGCGAAGTCCCGGTCCGGGATCTCGCCCTCGATCACCGCCGGGACGGTGGTCCGGTCCCAGACCACGTCGAGGTACGCCGGACAGGCCATGTCGACGCCGTTGTTGTCGGTGCAGTCGACCGCCTCGACGATCAGCGCGCGGATCTCCGCGCCCTGGTCACGCTCGTCGGCCTCCACCGACAGGGTCTGCCGGACGAAGTCCTCGGGGCGGGCGGCGGTCTCGTACATCAGCCCCGCGTAGCCACCGAGGCCGTCGCCGCCGACGTCGTTCAGGTCGAGCGACAGCGACCCCACCTCGCCCGACGGGCAGTCGAGGTCCCCGTCCCAGTACACCGCCAGGGTGGTCCCGTCCGGCGACGGCTCGGCCGACGAGCTCGGCGTGTCGGTGTCGTGCGGGTACGGCAGCAGGCACCCGAGCGTCCAAAACCCGACCGTCGCCACCACGATCCACCGGCTCATCGCGCCTCCACGCCCGCACCTGATGCACCGACCGTGCCATCCAGTCCGGGTCGAGGTCCCGGGTACCAGGTCGCCCCGATAGCGACATCGGCGCCACGGTGGGCGCCACCCTGCGGATCGCCCGGCGACCGGGGCGGCTTCCGACGAATGGCGTTCGGGGCGCGATCGGTGACCGAGGGGCCGGTGTGCGACCGCTGCGGCTCGATCACGATCCGCCGCCGTCGCCGCTACGGCCCACGGGCGGTCCGGCGGCCTGCTCCCGGCCCCGCTCCGCTCCGCCGGCTCGAGCCGCTCGATGCGCTGCGGGCCGCCGCGTCCTCGAACGCGGGAGCCCGCAGCGCCCGTCGACGCTCAGCGGGTCGGGACGGCGAGGTTGTCCGACAGGATCCGGGACCCCACGCACGCCGCCGACACCGCGCCGGTGCGCGGGTTCGGGACGCATCCGCCGAGGCTCACCTCCACCTCGGTCAACGCATCGAGCGCGGAGCTCCGATCCCCCACCACCGACGCCGCCTCGACGTCGACGAGCGAGCGCGCGATCTCCGTCCGGACCGTCCCCGGGACGCCGGTGACCCCCAACTGAGCGTCCGGCAGGGCGTCGACGAAGTCGCCGAGCCAGCTCGGATCGATCCCGTCGAGCAGCCGGTCGCCGTCCGTGTCGGCGCACAGGGCGTCCAGACCGAACACGACCTCGTCGAAGTCGAACATCCCGTCCGCGTCGGTGTCGTCGTACGTGCTGAGGTCGCCGCCCACGTTCGTGGGGCACGGCAGGCCGTACAGCTCCTCGGCGCACGACGCGCCGACGAGCCAGATGTTGCCCCACCGCGCGCTGCAGTACTGCTGCCAACCCTCGTAGATCCCGCGGCCCTCCTTGAGGATTTCCGCCTGCCGCTCGGGGGTGGCGTAGTAGTACTCGGCGAGCAGCGCGTCCATCTGATTCTGCCAGCTCAGGCACTGGCCGTCGATCCCGACGTAGTGCGCACCGCCGGGAATCCGGGCCTCCGCGCCGCCCACGAACATCATCCACAACCCGATCATCTCGACCTCCCGCACAGGTCATCACCGGGCCGCCCTGTCGCTGGTCTGCGACGTTGTTTCAGAGGTGTTTCGGCTCGGCGGGGCCCCGGCGCGCGCGGATCGGACGAACCAGCCGCGAGGGCCCGGCGAGGCTCGTCGACCGACCCGGCTCGCGCGGCGCCCTGCGATCGCGGCCCGGGCGCCGGTCAGGGCTCGGCGCGGCCCTGCTGGCTGGCGAAGTACGCCGCCTTTCGGGCGCGCATCGTGTGACCGAGCGGGCGGTGGGCGGCGAGGGCGTGCCACGGGTCGAACCCGAACGCCTCCACCTCGGCGACGAGCGCGTCGTCCGCGCCCTGGCCGGGGATCGTCACCGTCCCGACGGTCAGGTACGGCGCGTCGACCTCGGCCCAGTTCGCGGCGCCGTCCTCGATCGGGGTCACCCGCTCGTCGACGTAGAACTGGACCTGCAACGCGTGGGTCGACGGGCCGGCGGCGAGGCGGGCGAACACCTCGTCGCGCGGATCCGGTGCGGGCGTCGCGCGCGGAGGCCCGGCGGGGAGCAGCCGCAGCCGGGCGGCGTACGGCCCCCACGCCACCGGCACCCCGCTGAAGAACGTCTCGGTCAGGAACCCCGAGAACGGCGACCGGATCGAGCCCAACAGCCGGCGAACCTCGGACAGCCCACGGAAGAACCCGTAGGTCCGGATGAACAACGCGACGATCGCCAGCGGGCCCTTCGACGCGGCGATCGCGAGGTCCACGAACGGCCCGACGTCGGTGAACCCGAACACCTCGCGGTTGATCAGCAGGAAGTCCTGGGTGGTCGCCGGCCCGCCGAGGGCGGACTCGCCGCTCACGCCGTGGATCGACAGGGCGAACCCGCGGATGTC
This sequence comes from Myxococcota bacterium, assembly GCA_040079715.1. Classification (GTDB taxonomy): domain Bacteria; phylum Myxococcota_A; class UBA796; order UBA796; genus JACKER01. Next base: position 8,447 of record JBEBJW010000189.1, read on the forward strand.
GGGCTCGGAGTTCTTCTGCGGCCGGACCGACCCGTTCGACAGGCGGATCCGGACGTCGTACCGACCGGGGGTCGCGAACAGGCCCTGGCGCGCGTGCTCCGGCAGGTCGGGCGCCACCTCGAGCGTCGCCCGGAGCGCCGCGATCGGCTTGCGGTGGAACGCCCGGCCGCGACCGAACCGGTCGGACATCGTGCGCTGCATCCCGGCGATCGCGGTGGCGAACGCGGCCAGCCGCTGCTCCTCTCCGGGTGCTACCTTCTCCTTCCACTCGGTGCTCGGCGCAGTCATCGGTCCCCCTGGTTCGGCCGGGACCGTAGCCCGCCGGCGGCGCGTCGGCTGTGGGCCAGATGGCGGACCGGATACGTGCCCGGGGTGCGAACCGTCCGGGCCCGCCAC
>JBEBJW010000190.1:0-8841 GCA_040079715.1 Myxococcota bacterium
CCCCAGGGTCGCCCCGGCACTCCTCCTTCCCCCGATGGCTTGCCCGGAGCCGCGCCGCCTGCGCTCGCCGAAGCCCTCGACGCCAAGAGGCGCGGCGCACCCTCCACCGCCCATTCGGCAACCCGGCGCGGGGAGTGACCGCCCCGTTCGAGGACCGGGCGCCCGCGGCATCCCATCGACGCCACGCCTCGCCGATCCCACCAGGGACCGGGCGCCCGCGGCATCCAATCACGCCACGCCTCGCCGATCCCCACCAGGGACCGGGCGCCCGCGGCATCCCATCGACGCCACGCCTCGCCGATCCCACCAGGGACCGGCGGTACGGGCCGCTACCGAGACGCGTGGTTGTTGCGCGGGCGGGGCTCGACCTCGTCGAGCGGGGCCGTCCGATCCAGCCGATCGAGCAGCTCCTCGCCGAACTCGCGCACCTGCCACCGGCGGACCTCGGGCACGTCCGCCAGCTCGTCGAGCGAGCTCGGGCGCATCGCCGCGATCCACTTCAACGTCGCGTTCGACGCCACGCTGTACGCGTTCAGCGACGGGTCGCGGGCCAGGACCTCGATTCGCCACCGCTTCAGGTCCGCCAGCACCCGCTCAGCCTGGCGACCGCGCAGGCGCGTCCGGAGCCGCGTCTTCGGGCGGGCCTCCTTCGGGGCGGCCGACTTGCGGGACGAGGTGGGCAGCGGCGTGTCGTCGTCGTCGGCGGCGAGGACCTGCTCGAGCAGCGCTCGGCCGTGCCGACGGCGCAGCGCCGACCGCGCGTTGAACAGGGAGTCGAGCTCGCGCTCGGTCCGCGGGCGCTTCCGCGCGATGTCGATCAGCGCGTCGTCCGGGATCACCTTGTACGACGGACGATCCATCCGGCGCGCTTGCTTGTCGCGGTACAGGTACAGCCGCCGGAGGACCCTCAGGCCGTCCTGGTCGAGCTCGCCGACCCGCTTCATGTCGAACCACCCGTCGGGGTCGAACGTGCGGCCGTGCCACTCGCGCCGCTCGAGCAGGCGGCACTCCTCGGTGAAGTGCCGGACGCGCCCGACGTACCGGAGCTCGCGGAGCAGGATCTCCCGCAGCGCGAGCAGGTAGTGGGTGTCGCCGCGGGCGTACTCGACGTGCTCCGGGCGCAGCGGGCGGAGGGCCCAGTTGTGCCGCTGGTACTGCTTGTCGAGCTCGACCCCGAAGTATCGGCCGATCAGATCGGCGAGGCCGATCCGCTCCATCCCGATCAGCTGCGCCGCGATCAGCGTGTCGAACAGGCCGCGGATCTGGAATCCGAAGTCCCGCTTCAAGCACACGATGTCGTAGTCGGCGCCGTGGAGGATCTTCACGATCGATCGATCGGCCAGGATCTCCTTCAGCGGAGACAGGTCCCGGACCGACAGCGGGTCGATCACGTAGTCGGTGTGCAAGTCGGAGACCTGCACGAGGCACACCTTCTCCTGGTACGCGTACGAGGAGTCGCTCTCGGTATCGATTCCGATCACCTTCGCCCGGGCCAACGCGGTGATCGCGGTTCGCAACGCCTGGTCGCTCTCGACCATGACGAGCGGAGTATCTTCAAACATTCCACACTCGTTCCCGCAGACATAGCGGGCTCACGGTCAACAAACAACCACAGCCGGGTGCGCCGCGTCGCCGAGTGTGCGACCATCGCCCCCGATCCGGAGGAACAGGGATGCACCCCGAGCAGGGGCCGGTCGCGGACGTGGCGCGACGGTTGGAGCAGACGTTCGGACCCGCGCCGCACACCGCGGTGGTGTTGGGGTCGGGGCTCGGTGATCTGGTCGCTCGAATGAGCGGAGTGGTGCGCGCGCCGTACCGGGAGCTCGGGCTGCCCGAGTCCACGGTGGTCGGGCACGCGAGCCAGCTCGTGTACGGGCGCCTCGCCGATCGGCCGCTCGCCGTGCTGTCCGGCCGGGTCCACGTGTACGAGGGTCGCGAGCCCGCCGAGGCGGTCCGGTACGTCCGGGCGCTCCACGCGTGGGGGGTGCGCGCGCTGGTGCTGACCAACTCGGTCGGCGGGATCAGCCCGGGGTTCGATCCCGGTCAGCTCGTGATCGTAACCGACCACCTGAACTTCCAGGGCCGGAACCCGCTGGTCGGGCCGGCGTACGGCGAGCGGTTCCCGGACCTGTCCCGGGCGTACGATCCGGGGCTGCGCGAGGTCCTGGCTGGTGCAGCGGCGTCGACCGGGATCCCGGTGCTCGAGGGGGTGCTCGCGGCGATGCTCGGCCCGTCGTACGAGACGCCGGCCGAGATCCGGATGCTGGCGACGCTCGGGGCGGACATCGTCGGGATGTCGACCGTGCCCGAGGTGATCGCGGCGGCGGAGATCGGGCTGCGGTGCGCGGTCCTGTCGCTGGTGTCGAACCGGGCGGCCGGGCTGGCGGGTCACCCGCTGACCCACGACGAGGTCACCGGCTCGGCCCACCAGGCCGGCGATCGGCTCGCGACCCTGCTCGCGGCGGCGATCCTCGCGATTCACCCGAGCCACGACGGGGAGGAGAGGTAGATGCGGACGGTCCACACGGCGGACGCCCCGGGCGCGATCGGCCCGTACAGCCAGGCGATCGTCGCCGGCGGGTTCGTGTTCTGTTCGGGGCAGGTGGCGCTCGATCCGGCCACCGGCCAGGTGATCGACGGCGACGTGGCGGCGCAGACGCGGCGGGTGCTCCAGAACCTGACGGCGGTGCTGGGGGCGGCGGGCTGCTCGCTGTCGCAGGTGGTGAAGACCACGGTGTTCCTGAAGTCGATGGACGACTTCGCCGCGATGAACGCGGTGTACACCGAGCTGTTCGGCGAGGCCCGTCCGGCGCGGTCGACGGTCGAGGTCAGCCGGCTCCCGCGCGACGTCCGGGTCGAGATCGAGGCGATCGCGTCAGTCGGGTGAGGCGACCGCCGCCGCGGGCCCGACCACCGCGTCGATCAGGCGCAGCAGGCCCTCCAGCGCGCCGTTCACCACCAGCCGACCCCAGAACGACAGCGGCACCTCGCCGATCGCGGGGTCCGGCGCGTCGGCGAGCAGCGCGTCGACCACCTCGGACCGCTCGGCGATCCGGAGGAGGGGCCCCGCGACGTCCCGGTCCGCGAGCAGCGGCCCGAGCTCGTCGAGCAGCCCGAGGTCCGGGTCGAGCGCGACGAACTGCGGCACCAGATCGAGCGCCCCGCGGGTGGTGGACCCGGGATCGATCATCCGGGCGCCGGCGGCAGCGAGCGCCCGCCAGGTGTCGTCGTGGCCGAGCACCGGGGCGATCCACGGCCGGAGTCGGCTCCACCCGATCGCGTCGGTGGCCGGATCCACCGCGAACGACCACCGGACGATCCCGATCAGGTCGGTCAGGGTCGGCGCGGGCAGCCCGGCCGCGGTGATCCCGTGGTCCGCGGGATGGACGAGCGCGGGGACGAGCGCTGTCACGTCGTCGACGAGGGGGGCGTCGGCGCCGTCCCGGATCAGCTCCTCGAGGGGCTCGTACCCGCCCGCCTCGAACCCGCGCTGCGCGAGATCGGCGAACGCGGGGAGGTGGTCGACGGTGCCGTTCTCGAGGACGTGGAGCACGTCGACGAACGCCGCCAGCAGATCGAACGCCTCCGGCTGCTGGAGGACCTCGAGCGCGCGCAGATCGTCGAGGGTCTGGGCGGTGAGGCTCGGGCAGACGCCGGAGTCGACCGCCAGATCGAGCAGGTCCTGGGTGATCGGGTTGCCGGTGAGGTCCGACACGAGCCCAGCGAGATCGACGACTTCGCCGGGTTCCCGGTCGGCGAGCCACCCGAGGGCGGTGACCGCGAGGTTGTCGAACCGCCAGTCGATCGTGGTGATCCCGAGGTCGATCGCGCAGTCGACCGGGTGGTTGTTGTCCGCCAACAACCGCACGAAGTGGTACAGCGCCGACGCCTCGTCCGGCGCGAGCGGGGTGCCGTCGACGTCGACCGACGCCATCCAGCCGAGCGCCTCCGGCAGTCCCGCGAGCCGACCCTCCGCCGCGAGCCCGTCGATCGCCGGGACCAGCGCGTCGGTCACCCGCGGATCCCCGAGCATCGCGTCGACCGCCGGCGCCACCGCGTCGACGATCGGGTTGTCCCGCACCACGAAGAACGTGACCACGTCGCGCAGGCTGTCGCCGCTCGCGTTCGTCCACCGGTCGTTCGCCGGGCTGCGGACGCGGGCCAGCAGGTCCCCGAGATCCGGCACCACCCGCGACATCGGGTCGTGGATCGCCGGGTCCGGCGACGCGATCACCGACGACACCGCGTGGATCCATCGCTTGGTCTCGGCGTCCGCGACCAGCCCGCCGACGAACGTGGCGGCGTCGAGGTCGTCGTCGAGCAGCGTCGCGGCGGCGAGCGGCACCACCGACCGGAGCGGCGCGATCACCCCGGCGCGCAGCGCGTCCGGATCGCGCAGATCGACCGCCCCATCCCGGAGGGACGCGGCCGGCGCCCCGTACACGAGCTCGAGCGACAGATCGAGGAGGGGATCGATCGGCCGATCCTCGGCCGTCAACGCCGCGAGCAGGAATCCGCCCCACGCGAACGGGTCCACGTCCGCCCGGCGGAGCGCCGCGATCGCGATCGCGAGCTCGATCCCCACCGGCGCGCCGGTGCGGGTCTCGATCTCGAGCGACGCGTCGGCCGGCTCGAACGCGCGGAGCATCCCCTGCTGGTCGAGGCACGCGAACAGGTCGTGCAGCTCGGCGGTGGACGTGGTGTCGACGCCGTCGAGCAGGTCGACTCGGAAGCACGGACCGTCGGCCTCGAGCTGGTCCATCCACCACGCGGTGGTCTCTCCCCCGCAGGCGAACAGCCAGCCGAGCAGCATCAGTCGAACATGTACCGGGCGCCGACGAACCCGTTCACCGAGTGGGTGAACCCCTTCCGGTGGCGGCCCTGGTACGACACGTCGCCGAACAACTGGATCTGGCGGGCCACCCGGTAGGTGACGCCCGGCCCGATGTCGAACGCGAGGTACTCGGTGTGGTCGGTGGTGATGAACGCCGACCCCACGTGGCCGATCGCGCCGAGCAGGAACTTGTCAGGGTCGCCGACGATCCCCCACGACAGGCCGACCATCCCGAGCCCGACGTGGCGGGCCTCTTCGCGGTATGCGCCGACGACGTGGTCCTTCTCGACCTGCTGGGTCAGCTCGGCCGGGTCGACCTGCGGGCCGTCCATCAGCCAATAGAACCGGCAGTCGCCGATGATCTTGTCGTCGCGATCGCCGAGGGCCAGATCGAACCCGAGCCCGCCGTTGGGGAGGGTCTGGGTGAGCTGGTACTGGTCGTAGTCGTCGATGTCGGAGTACACGTTCCCGTCGGGATCCGCGTCCGAGTAGAAGAACAGGCGCTCGGTGTGGATCCCGCCCGTGGCGAGGATCCCGATTCCGCCGGCCCAGGCAGGCGCGCTCGCGAGGAGGAGGGGAACGGCGATCACCAGCCGGTGCATGTCGACTCCGGTTGCCCGCCTACTGGGGAGAGCGGGGAGACTGTGGCTCCGGAACGAGGGGTCCCGGAGCGGTCGCTCCTTCTACCTCACCCCGGGGGGGCCTTCAAGCACGATGTGCCGTCGAGCCGCGGACCGTTAACGGGTCGACGTCCCGGTGTCCGACGTGTCGGCCGCGGTGTCGCCGGCGCTGGTGCCGCCCGTGTCGCCGGTGCCGATCGCGGTCGCGCCGGTGTCGCCGGTGGTGGACGCGCCCGGCAGGACCTCGAACGGGATCGCCAGGCTCTGGCCGTTGCGGTTGACCACGAACACGGTGGTCAGCCCGGGCGGGGCGTCCGGGACCACGAACGTCATCGACTCGACGCACGCGTCGCACGACGACGGGCTGGGCGGGTCGGCCAGCGGATCCCCGAAGCACGCGTCGCGCGCGGCGGCCTCGAGCGCGAGTCCGGCGCACAGCCCGCACGGCGCGCAGCCGGCGTCCGACCGGCAGCTGTCGCAGGTGTCGCACCCGTCCCGCACGACCGCGCTGACGGTGGCCGCGACCCCGCCGACCTCGACCCGGGTGTCGCGCACCTCGGACAGGGGCGTCCCGGTGGCGACGATCTCGGCCCCCGGCGCGCCCTCGGCCGGGGTCAGGGTGAGATCGATTTGGCAGGTCTCGAACTCTTCGACCACGGTGCTCGAGCAGCCGCCGAGCACCGCGAAGATCACGCACACGCGCATGGAGCCGTCACCGATTGAGCGTCACAGGTTGGAGAGGTCCTCGATCGAAACCTGCCCCGCCGCGAGCCCGGTGCCCTCCGGCACCGTCCCCGGGAGGAACGGGTAGCTGACCCCTCCGCTGGTAACGCGTCGGCCGGTGGCCTCGTCGATCATCGCGTACTGAACATCGCCGCGGACCGGGAAGTCGCGGTCCTTCTCGCGCGGCGCGGCCACCTTCATGTACTTGATCCACACCGGCAGCGCGGTCCGGCCGCCGGTCGACGACACGCCGAGCGTCTGCGGCTGGTCGAACCCGAACCACACGGCGGTGATCACGTCGTTGGTGAACCCGACGAACCACGCGTCCTTCTCGTCGTTGGTGGTGCCGGTCTTGCCGGCGAGCCCGATCAGCTTCAGCTCGCGGCCGGCGTCCGACGCGGTGCCGCCCTGGACGACGCCCTTCAGCAGCCAGGTCGCGATGCTCGCCACCGCCGGGTCCATCACCTGCGGCGGCGTCGGGATCTCGTGCTTCTCGAGGACGTTCCCGTCGCGATCCGCGACCTCCTCGACGTAGTACGGCTCGATCAGCTTGCCACCCGTGGCGAACGCGGAGTAGGCGCGGACCATCTCCTCCATCGTCAGCGACGCCGATCCGAGGCCCATGCTCATGTCGCACGCCCGGCACCAGTACTCGGACTCGGGCGTCAGCTTCGCGCGGTGCTCGGCGTCGGACAGGGCGGCGTCCTTCGGCGGGTTCCGGTCCATGCAGATCGTGGACCCGCGGGTCTCCTTGACCCACGGGCACAGCACGTCGTTCTTCGGGGAGGCCACCCAGTCCGCCGGGAGCCGGTAGGTCGGGGTGCCGCCGATCCCGAGCCGGCGCGCGAACTTGTACACCACGTCGTCGTTCATCCCCGGGTCCGCCGCCTCGAGGATCCGCACCGTGCAGGTGTTCTTCGACTTCTGCAGGGCGGTGCGCATCGTCATGTTGCCCTCGTAGTCGTTGCTGTAGTTCGAGGGCTTCCACACGAACTCGTCGGCCGTGGCCATCGCGAGCGGGGCGTCGGCGATCACCGTCGCGGTGGTGACGCGCTTCGACTCGACCGCCGCCGCGTACACGATCGGCTTGAACGTCGACCCGACCTGCCGGCGCGCCTGGACCGCGCGGTTGAACTCCGACTTGTCGAAGTCCGACCCGCCGATCATCGTGCGGACCGCGCCGGTCGCGAGGTCCATCGAGAACAGCGCCGACTCGACCTCGGGGATCTGGAACATCTTGACCGGGACGAAGTCGCCGCTCTCCCCCGGGGTGCCCGCGAACGCCTTCGACACCTTCGGATCCTTCGTGGTCTGCGCCTCGACCGTGACCTTGACCACGTCGCCGGCCATCAGGATCGGGTTGTCCTTCTTCTTGTCGCCGTCGCTGTCGACCATCGCGGTGAAGTCGGTCGCCACCCGTCCGCGCCACGACTTGGTCGGATCCGGCTCGTAGATCCAGTCGTTCCACGAGATCGGCAGCAGGGCGTCGTGCGAGCCGATCGCGAGGGTCGCGAGCTTCGGGGTGACCGACACGATCACCGCCTCGTACACCTTGCCGTCCTCGAGGACCGACCGCTCCGGCACCGGGACGCGGCCCGCCGGATCCTGGTCCTCGGCCCAGCTCTCCCGGAGCTTCTTCTCCTGGTCTTCGCGCCAGGTCTTGATGTTGCCCTTGCCGATGTTCTTCGCGGCGGCGCGCCGGTAGCCCATCCGCCAGTCGGTCTCGTACACGCCGTCCTTCACCGCGGTCTGGGCCAGCGTCTGCAGGTCGAGGTCGCAGGTGGTCTTCACGTTCAGGCCCTCGTGGAGGACCCGCTGCTCGCCGTACTTGTCGACCAGGTACCGGCGGACGTGCTCGGTGAACCACGGCGCCTTCGACCGGAACTTGTTCTCCTTCGCCGCGATCTTCACGTCTTCGGCCAGCGCCTCGTCGTGCTGGGCCTGGGTGATGAACCCCTTCGACAGCATCTGGTTGACGACGTACTCCTGGCGGGCGCGCGCCTTGTCCCACCCCTTGTACGGGCTGTAGTCGGACGGGCGCTGCGGCAACCCGGCGAGGATCGCGGCCTCGGCGATCGAGACCTCGCGGACGCTCTTGTCGAAGTAGGTCCGCGACGCGGCCTCCACCCCGTACGACTGCGCCCCGAGGAAGATCTCGTTCAGGTACAGGAACAGGATGTGGTCCTTGGTGTACGCCTCCTCGATCCGCCAGGAGAGGAGCACCTCCTTGACCTTCCGGACGATCGTCTTGTCGCGGGTCAGCAGGAAGTTCCGCGCGACCTGCTGGGTGATCGTCGACGCGCCCTGGGCCGACCGACCGGCGAGCGCGTTCCGGCCGACGGCGCGGACGATGCCCATGTAGTCGATACCGCCGTGGCCGTAGAAGTTCGCGTCCTCGGCGGCGAGGAACGCGTTCTTCACGTGGTCGGGGATCTCCTCGATCGGGACGACGTACCGCTTCTCCTCGAAGATCTCGCCGAGCACCTTGCCGTTCACGTCGGACACGACGGTGACGGTCGGCGGCTTGTACGCGCGGAGGTTCTCGACCGTCGGCAGATCCTTCGAGTAGTAGAAGTAGCCTCCGACCGCGAACAACACGCCGATCACGGCGACGATCGCGGCCCCCCCGAGCCCGATCATCCCCATCGACCCGAGGCACCCGAC
>JBEBJW010000191.1:0-8832 GCA_040079715.1 Myxococcota bacterium
CCGCCCCCCGCCGTCGATGGTTTTGGCCCTTCTCGTGACGTAGACCATGGCTGGAGCAGCATCGTTGATGGAGTCCGTCGAGCTCGTGATCCGGCAGCCCGGTCACGCCGACCGTGTGGTGCGCCTTTCCGAGGGCGCCACCCGGATGGGTCGTGCCGAGGACAACGAGGTCGTGCTGTCCGACGGCGGCGTGAGCCGTCGGCACGCGCAGGTCTACGTCAGCCGCGGCGAGGTCACCGTCGAAGACCTCGGCAGCGGCAACGGCACCTACTACAACGGGTACCGGATCCAGTCCCAGCCGGTCCAGAACGGCGACGAGATCGTGATCGACCCGTTCGTGCTGCAGTTCCGGATCCGGGGCTCCGAGCGGTCCTCGTCCGGCGCCGCCGCCCGCGACGACGCGCGGGGCTCGACCGCGCCGGCCCGCCTCCAGGTGGTGGTCGGCAGCGGGATGGCCGGGGCGAGCTACCCGATCACCAGCCGCGGCCTGTCGATCGGCCGGAGCGAAGACCGGGACGTGGTGATCGCCGATCCCGCGGCCTCGCGGCACCACTGCCAGATCGCGCTCCAGGGCGGCGAGTACGTCCTACGCGACATGGGCAGCGCGAACGGCGTGTTCGTCAACGCGGTCCGGGTGCGGGAGTGCACCCTCGCTGACGGCGACCTCGTCCGGATCGGCAACACCGAGATGCGGTTCGCCCGGTACGAGTCCGGGGCGGGCGAGCAGGCCACCGCCCGGGGGTCCGACCAGTACGCGAACGCGCCCCGCCAGCAGTCGCAGGCGGCCCAGTGGGGCAACGACGGCGCGATGACCGCGTCCGGCCGCGAGACGTACGCCGAGGCCCCCGCCCGCCGCAAGTCGAGCCGCCCGCTGTTCGCGATGCTGTTCGGCGGGATGATCATCCTCGTCGGGCTGGCCACGATCCTGCTGTTCGTGGTGATCATCGGCGTGGTGTTCGTGAAGTCGCGGCCGTGGTCGGGCCCGGTGAGCGGGTTCGCGGCGCAGCCGCCCCGGTGGGTCCTGAACCTGCCGAACGGGCTCGAGCCCGCGCCGGTCGACGCGCTGTTCGAGCAGGGCACGAACAAGATGCGCGAGCGGGACCACCGGGCCGCGCTCCAGGACTTCTACCGGGTGCTCCAGGCGGACCCGGGCTACCTGTACGTCGACAAGTTCGCGTTCGCGGCGGGCGAGTACCTGGTGCTCGACACGCTCCAGACCGAGCTCGGGCGGCGGGCGACCGAGCGGGCCCAGAGCGAGGCCGAGCGCGACCAGGCGCTCGAAGACCTCCGCGACGGCCAGCGCAAGGTGTCGCAGAAGGCGCAGCGGACCCTGATCCGCCAGTTCTCGGACGACCCGAAGGTGATCAAGGCGCTCAACCTCAAGAAGTCGGCGTCGCAGCTCGCGCTCGAGAAGCTGAACGCCGAGGCGGCGACCGCGATGGCCGGCGGCCAGTTCGACATGGCGAGCAAGCTGTACCAGGACGTGCTCGAGAGCAGCAAGGACCCCGCGGCCCGCGCTGAGGCCCTCGCCCAGCTCGAGCTCGCCCAGAAGGAGGTCGCGAAGGCGAGCGCGCCGAAGTGGTCGGCGGCGGTGATGTCCGAGGCCACCGGCGACAAGATGAACGCCAAGGCCCAGTTCCTGGCCCTCAAGGAAGAGCACCCGTCCAACCCGAGCGTCGAGTTCCACCTCGCGCGGCTCCCGTGACGGGAACCTGGGCGGGCGATCCGCGGTCACAGCCCGGATGACCGTGCTCGCCCGTGGGTGGATCGTCGCGTCGCTCGTGCTCGCCGGCTGCCCGAAGGGCCGCTCCGCGGTCGGCGATCCCGTGCTCCCCGAGCAGGTGGACCCGGTGGTCGCCCAGGCGCCGCTGGCGGTGCTGGCCGCCGGGGCGGACAGCCTCGACCCCGGTCCGCGCGGTCGGGCGCTCGCGCTGCTGATCGAGGCCGCGGGCGCCGATCCGTGGGGCCGGCGGGCGGTGGTCGACCCGTCGGACTGGGTGCTGCGGCAGGGGATCGACGCGCTCGGTCGGCGGGCGGATCCGGCGAGCAGGGCGCTGCTCGAGCAGCTCGCGGCGGACCCCGAGGGCGACCCGTACGCGCGCGGGCTGGCGGCGATCCGGGCCCCCGGGCCGGCCTCGTCCGAGGCGGTGACCCGGGCCCTCGCGACCGAGCACGAAGCCTGGCGGATCGTGCCGCTCGCGCTCGCCGCAGTCCGGCTCGGCGACGCCCAGGCGACCGCGGCCCTCGAGTCGTCGATCGCCACCGGTGAGATCCCGCTCGACGTGGCGTTCGTGGCCGAGCTCGGGCGGGTCACCGATCCCGCGGTCACCGCCGGGCTGGTCCGGGCGCTCGAGGCCGCGCAGGACCGGGTCGAGGACGAGCTCGAGCTCCCGGTCGCCGCCGCCCGCTTGATGCTCGGCGACCTCGCCGGGGAGCAGGTCCTGCGCAAGGCGCTCGCCGACGACGACGAGGAGCGCCGGCTCGAGGCGGTCGACTACCTGGTCGAGCTGTCGGATCCGGCGTCGACCGCGCTGCTCCGGCGGGCGAGCGCCGACGGGCCGGACCTCGTGACCTGGTACGCGGACCTCGCGCTGGCCGCGCGCGGCGCCGGTGATCCGGGCGTGTTCGAGCGGGCGGCGGCCGAGGCAGACCGCGAGGTGCGGGCGTTCGCGGTGAAGTTCGCGGGGCTGGCGGCCGGAGGGACCGACAGCCGGCGGGTCGGGAAGACCGCGGCGAAGGTGGTGGTCGCCGGGCTCGCCGATCCGGACGCGGCGGTCCGGGTCGCGGCCTGTCGGGCGGTCGCCGCGCTCCGGCTCGCGGACGGTCGGTCGGGGGCGGAGGCGCTGCTGGCCGACGAGTCCGAGCTGGTCCGGATCGAGGCTGCGGGCGCGGTGGTGGCGCTCACCGACCGGTGACCGTCGCCGCTATGCAGCGGGCGGCCCGGTATCGAGGCCGAACGCCGCTGCGAACAGCCGGAGGACCTCGTCGCCGGCCACCAGCGGGTCGCCGAGGGGCGTGCCGAGCAGCGCCTCGTAGAACAGCCGCTCGACGCTGCCGTACACGATCAACGCGGCGAGCTTCGGGTCGCGGACCGCGATCAGCCCGCGCTCGGCCGCGATCGCGGTGAACGCGCCGACCTGGTCGAGCATCGCCCGCTCCCGCCGCCGGAGGCTCTGGCCGGCCTCGCCGGGCTGGCGAGACTCCCGGAACGCGATCTCGACCTCCGCGGTGTGGCCGAGCACGCCGGCCGCGAGGCCCACCGCCATCCGCCGGTACACCGCCAGCGCGTCGGCGGGGGTGGTCGCCCGGTCGAGGTCCGCCGCGACCGTCCCGAGCACCGCCTGCACCGACAGGTACCACCGATCGCACAGCGCCTCGAACAGCGCGAGCTTGTCGGGAAAGTACAGGTAGAACGTGCCGCGCGCGACGCCGGCGGCCTGGGCGATCTGCTCGATCGACGCGCCCTCGTACCCGCGGGTCCGGAACGCGTCGAGCGCGGCCCGCTCGAGCGCCTCCCGCTTGTGGCGCTTGTTGTCCTCCCGACGCCCCACGGTCCTCCCGATCGCGCACGGTGCCGCGCGCGTAACCTGGGTTACCCGGATCGGTCGATGACGGCCCGCGACCGGGTCGGGCATCGCTCCGACACGAGGAGTGCACATGATCTGGGGGGGAATCATCGCGTCGGCGTTCGCAGCGCCGGACGCGTTCGCGCCGTGTGAAGATCTATTCGCGTTCTATGTCGAGGAGCTCCGCCCGCGTCCGGCCGAGCGCCCGGTACTGTGGTGGATCGAGGACCGGATCCCGTGCGCGCCGCCGGCGGTATTGACCGGAGCGCAACCGCCGAACGGGCGGGCGATCGGGTGCGAGGACCGGAACAAGCGGACCGGCTGGCGGACCGAGTTCGGGATGGACGGCAAGGTGATGCTCGAGACCCACTGGGACCGGAACCGCGAGATCGGCCCGCGCCGCGAGTGGGACCCGATCACGTACGAGGTGGTGCGGGTGACCGAGCTCCACGAGGGCCGGCTCGACGGCGAGACGATCGAGTGGCTGCCGGACGGCGGCGTGCTGATCACGAACTACCACCGCGGGATCCGCGACGGTGCCACCTGGCGCCTCGACGAGCGGAACAACCTGGTGCTCGCCGAGTCGTGGCGCAACGATCGCCGCCACGGCCGGTCGTGCACCTGGCGGGGCGACGCGCTCCAGGTCGACCAGGTGTACGACGACGGCGCGCCGACGCTGTGAGGGTCGGCCCACGCACCCTCCCGCGGAAGATCCGATTGCGGATCGCGCCGGGATCGGGTTCGATGGGCGGGCGGGGAGGAGCGGTGTCCAGTGATCCGTCCTCTGCTTTTTGGTTCGGTTCTGGTTCTGGTGTGCGGCTGTAGCGATCCGGTGGCGGTGTCCGCCCCGGAGGCGCGCAACACGTGGGAGTCGGTGAACCGGCTCACCACCGATCTGGTGCTCGAGTCGCTCGAGGCGGTCCTCGGCGGGGACAGCTCCCTCACGTTCCACCGGAACGGCGATCTGCGGCTGACCGGCGCCCTCGACGGCGGCGACTGGTCCGGCGACGTGGAGGTCGACGGGGCGGTGACCTCGACCCGCGACCAGTACGGGTACACCGTCGAGGTGGACCTGTCGGGCGTCGCGGTCGACGATCGACGGCGGACCGAGCTCGACGGGTCGATCGGGTTCGCGTTCACCGCCGACGACACGATCGACCTCGCGGACCTGTCGTACACCGCCGGGGTCAGCGTCGACGGGGCGCTGGACCTCACCGGCGCCGACGAAGGCCACGCCGAGCTCGCGTACGATCTGGTGCTCGAGCTGCACGGCCTCGCGGTGTCCGCGACCGCCACCGGCGCGATCAGCGGCCACGACGTGTCCGACTGGGACCAGGTGCTGTCGCTGCTGTTCTGAGCGGCCCATCGGGGCCTCGGCGGCCTACGCGACCCGGGAGAACCGCCGCGGGGCGCGCAGCTCGCCGAGGGCGCGCACCTCGACCGCGATCGCGTCGATCAGCCGGGCGAGGTCGGCCTCGGTGTGGGCGCGGGTCACGGTGAACCGGATCCCGGCGGAGCCGCGCGGGACCGCCGGGTACGCGACCGGGTTCACCAGCAGCCCCTGGTCGAGCAGCCGGCGGGCGACGCCGATCGTGGTCGCCTCGTCCCCGAGCACCACGTACTGGATGGGGGTCGGGGCGGGGTCGAGGATCGGCAGCCGGGCCGCCACCGCCGGATCCGCCACCAGCCGGGCCCGCGCGAACGCGACCCGGTCGGCGACGGTGCGCTGGAGCCCGATGATCTCCGGGCTCGCGTGGATCGCCGCGCTCGCCCGTATCGCCCCCAGGACCGGCGGCGGGAGCTGGATCGAGAACATCAGCGACGGCCCGAGGTTCTCGATCCGGTGCTTGGTCAGCAGGTCGGGGACCACGATCGCGCCCCCGCCCGCGCCGAACCCCTTGCTCAGCGAGGTCGCGACCACCGTCCGGTCCGGCGGCAGGCGCGGATCGAACACCGAGCCGGCGCCCCGCGGGCCGCACCAGCTCATCCCGTGCGCGTCGTCGAGGTACGCGTGGAGCTGCGGGTACCGGTGCATCAACGCGCCCAGCGAGCCGATCCGCAGCCGGTCGCCGAACATGCTGTACACGCCGTCCGCGCAGTACCAGATCCGGCGGGCGCCCCGGGCGACGGCGTCGCGGATCCCGGACTCGAGCGCCTCGAAGTCGGCGTGGGCGACCGGGCGCGACCGGACCCCGGCCGCCGCGAGGGACGCGAGCGCGACCTGGACGCTGTGGTGGACCTGGTGGTCGAACAGGACGGCGTCGGCGGCGTCGAGCAGGATCGGCAGGGCGGCGCCGTGGGCGAGGGTCGTCGAGCCCGCCAGCACCACCGGCCGGTCGAACACCTGCGCCAGCAGCGCCTCGGCCTCGGCGTACATCGGCGTGGTGACGAAGCACCGCGACGCGCCGAACGACACGCCGCACCGGTGGATCGCGTCGATCGCGCCGTTCACCAGCCGGGGGTCGCGCTCGAGCGCGAGGTACCCGCAGCCCGCGAACGACACCACCTCCTGGCCGTCGGGCTGGAGCCGCACGGTCCGCCCGTCGGTCCCGACGGCGATCGCCACCCGGTGGGTGATCCCGGCGGCGCGCCCGCGGGCCATCGTCGCTTCGAGGTCGGCGTTCATGGGGGAACCTCCGGCCTCCCCGGGTGCACACCCGGTGCCAACGCGCGATCCCTGAATTTCGGCCGTCGGTCGTCGATCCGGGACGCCCCGGTCGTCGATCGAGGACGGTGCCCGTTGGGCCTGCGCGACCTGCGGCATACGGCCCGAGAGGGGGGACCCGAATGGAACAGGATCCGAAGCAGACCGAGCCGCAGCCGCCGTTCCCGGAGCAGCACCAGCCGGCGCCGGGGCTCGAGTCCGAGCTCGACCCCGCGCCGCGGTTCGCCGCTCCGGACTACCGGCCCGCCGGCAAGCTCGACGGCAAGGTCGCCCTGATCACGGGCGGCGACTCCGGGATCGGGCGCGCGGTCGCGGTGCTGTACGCCCGCGAAGGCGCCGACGTGGCGATCGTCCACCTGCCGGAGGAGCGATCCGACGCCGCAGAGACCTGCCGGGTGATCCGCCGGCACGGGCGGCGGGCGCTGGCGATCCCGGGCGACGTCACCGACCCGACGTTCTGCGTCGACGCGGTCGAGCAGACCGTCCGCGCCCTCGGGCGCCTCGACGTGCTGGTCAACAACGCCGCGGTCCAGCAGCACCAGCCGTCGCTCGAGGCGCTGACCGACGACCAGTGGGACCGCACGCTGCGCACGAACATCACCGGCTACTTCCGGATGGCGAAGGCCGCCCTCGCGCACCTGCCGCGCGGCGGCGCGATCGTGAACACCGGGTCGATCACCGGGCTCGAGGGCAGCAAGAACCTGCTCGACTACGCCACCACCAAGGGCGCGATCCACGCGTTCACGAAGTCGCTCGCCCAGAACCTCGTCGAGCGCGGGATCCGGGTGAACTGCGTCGCGCCCGGGCCCGTGTGGACCCCGCTCAACCCGTCCGACCGCGGACGAGGTCGCGACGTTCGGCGCCGACAACCCGTACGGTCGCCCCGCCCAGCCGGAAGAGATCGCGCCCGCCTACGTGTTCTTCGCGTCGAACGCCGACTCGTCGTACATGACCGGGGTGGTCCTGGCCCAGCTCGGGGGCGACACGACGGCGGGGTGAGGTCCGGGCGCCCCGGCCTGCGGCCGGCGGGCTCCCTGCGGGCTCGCTCCCGCTCGGTCCTCGCTCCGCTCGGACGCCTCCCGCGCTGCGCGCGTCGGCCCCTCCGGTCCCCCTGGCGCGGGCCGGCGACGGGCTCCGCGCGCGGCGGCGTCACGGAGCGGGCGGCGTCCCGACCGGCACCAGGATCCGGTTCGGTCGCGCGGCCCAGCCCGTCTTCGGCATCAGCGACCGGTCGCGGCCCTCGACCAGGGTCTCGCGGACCTCGTACTCGTCCTGCAGGCCGTACCCGAACCGCTGGTTGCCGGCGAACACCAGCGCCCACCGGTGGGCCGCGATCGCGTCGGCGATCACCTGCGTCTCCGCCCGGTACGGCCCGTCCTCGTACTCGAGGTCCCACAGGCCCATGTAGTGCAGCGACGGCGGCTTGCCGGCGTACACCGGCAGCCAGGCGGCGAACGGGGACAGCACCTCCCCGTCGACCTCCTTCGCCGCGGCGACGAACTGCTCGCCGAGCGCGCGGTCCTCGGCCGTCGGCTCGAGCCGCTCCGGCCGGAGCAGCCCGATCGACCACCCGAGCTGGGCCGCGGTCGCCGCGGTCACCGTGAGCCGGACCCCGGTCGCCCGCGGCCACCCCCGCTGGAGCCACGACACGACGATCCCGAACGCGACGCACCACACCCAGAACCACGGGATCAGCACGTTCAGGAACCCGCCGTTGTGGGCGCGCATCACCGCCGCGGTCAGCCCGGCGGTCACCGCGACCCCGCCGGCGTACACCCCGCGCCACGAGGTGAGCGGCTCGTCGGTCCGCTCGGTGAGGTGGTCCCACGCCCACCCGAACACGTACAGCGCGAGCGACGCCGGGATCGCCCCGAGCGCGAAGAACGCGACCGACGACGGGGCGTTGAACAGCTCGGACCCCCGCGGCGGCGGCACGTAGGTGCCGAGCATCGCGACGGTCATCCCGAGGCACACCGGCGCGAAGGTGGTGACCGGCCGTGAGAACGTCGACTGGCGCTCGATCCCGAGCCACAGGCACGCCCCGGTGATCGCCGCCGTCGCGATCGGCAGCGGGGTGCCGAGCTCGCGCGGCATCCCCGGCCACACCCGGTCGAACAGCGACGGGTGCGACGCCGGGACCTCGAGCAGGTACACCAGGAACGCGCCGCGGCTGGCGAGGGTCAGCCCGGCGACGGCGATCGCCGACGGGACCGCGAACGCGACCAGCAGCCCGCGGACGCTCCGCCACCCGTCCCGGAGCCCGATCCCCACCGCGAGCGGCGCGACGAACGCGGCCGCGTTGTGCTTGGTCAGGAACGCCGCCGCGAGCAGCAGGCCGGCCACGACCGGGGCCCGCGGGTGGCGCTCGAGGCCGATCGCGATCGCCCAGCCGAGGAGCCCGATGAACAGCCCGTCCGGGCGCACCAGATCGTAGAACGCGCCGGTGTGCGGGTACACGCCGAGGAACGCGACCGACGCGACCGACGCGGCGAGTGGGGTGCCGCCGCCCCGGACCAGGGTGAACCCGATCGCGCCGGCGCCGGCGAGGGTCCCGGCCAGCGACACCAGCCGGCCGAGCATCGGCGTCAGCCCGAACACCGC
>JBEBJW010000192.1:0-8808 GCA_040079715.1 Myxococcota bacterium
GATCGAGCCCTCGGCGGTCAGGAGCTGGCGCGGGGTGCCCTCGAACACGATCCGGCCGCCGCGGCTGCCGCCCTCCGGTCCGAGATCGACGATCCAGTCGGCGTTCCGGATCACGTCGAGGTTGTGCTCGATCACGATCACCGTGTTCCCGCCGTCCACCAGCCGGTTCACGATCGCCAGCAGGTGGGTGATGTCCGCCATGTGCAGTCCGGTCGTGGGCTCGTCCATCACGTAGATGCTGCCCTGCTGGTGGAGCTCGCTCGCCAGCTTGATCCGTTGGCACTCGCCGCCGGACAGGGTGTTGAGCGGCTGGCCGAGGGTCAGGTAGTCGAGCCCCACGTCCCGCATCGCGGTCAGCTTGCGGACGAGCTCCTTCTGCTTGAACAGGCCGAGCGCCTGCTCGACCGTCAGCCCGAGGACGTCGCTGATCGACAGGCCGTTCAGCCGGTAGCCGAGCACCTCGTCCTTGAACCGGCGGCCGTGGCACACGTCGCACGGGGTCTTCACCCCGTCGAGGAACGCGAGATCGGTGTACACGACGCCGAGGCCCTTGCAGTTCTCGCACGCGCCCTTGGCGTTGAAGCTGAACAGGCTGGCCTCGACCTTGTTGGCCGACGCGAACGCCTTGCGCAGGTCGTCCATCACCCCGGTGTAGGTCGCGGGGGTCGACCGGGTCGAGGTGCCGATCGCCGACTGGTCGACCACCACCGCGCCCGGGTGCGCCGGGACGAACACCTCGTGGATCAGCGAGCTCTTGCCGGAGCCAGCGACGCCGGTGATCACGGTGAACACGCCGGTCGGCAGGTCCACGCTGACGTCCCGGAGGTTGTTGACCGTGGCGTCGCGGATCGACAGGGTCCCGGTCGGCGCGCGGACCCGCTCCTTCAGCGGCAGCGCCTGCGCGAGGTGCCGTCCGGTGAGGGTGTCGGCCGCGAGCAGCCCCGAATACGGCCCCTCGAACACGATCGTCCCGCCGCGCTCGCCGGCCAGCGGCCCCACGTCGACCACGTGGTCGGCGACCGCGATCACGTCCGGGTCGTGCTCGACCACCAGGATCGTGTTGCCCTTGTCGCGGAGCCGGCGGAGCAGCTCGTTCAGCCGGTGGACATCCCGCGGGTGCAGCCCGACGCTCGGCTCGTCGAACACGTACATCACGTCGACCAGGCTGCTGCTCAGGTGCTTGACCATCTTGATCCGCTGCGACTCGCCGCCGGACAGCGTGTCGGTCGGCCGATCGAGGGTGAGGTACTCGAGCCCGATGTCGACCACGTGCTTCAGCCGCTCGACCAGCGACCGGACGATCGGGGCCGCCACGTCGCCGTCGATCGCCGCGACGATCGGGACCAGGTCGCCGATCTCGATCGCCGCAAGCTCGGCGATGTTCCGCCCGCCGATTCGACACGCGAGCGCCGCCTGGCTCAGCCGCGCCCCGTGGCACAGCGGACACGGGGCCATCGTCAGGTACGGCTCGACCGCCTTCTGGGTGCGCTCGGACAGCGTCTTGAGGTCCCGTCGGATGTACTGACGGGTGAACTTCTCGATCACGCCCTCGTAGGTGACGTTCATGGTGCCACCGCCGAACGTCATCTTGAACTTCTTGCCCTTGCCGTGGAGCAGCAGCTCCTTCTCCTCCGGCGTGTAGTCCGACAGCCGCTTGGCGTTGTCGAAGAACCCCGACGCCTTGTACGCGCTGAGCTCCCACGCAGCGAACACCGGGACCGTGACCGCGCCCTCGTCGAGCGACTTCGACCAGTCGACGAACGAGTCGGCGATCACCCCGAGCTTCCGGCCGAGCCCGCTGCACTCGGGGCACATCCCCTGTGGATCGTTGAACGAGAACGCGTTGGCGTACCCGGCGGACGGCTGGCCGACCCGCGAGAACAGCAGCCGGAGCAGCGTGTACAGGTCGGTGATCGTCCCGACCGTGCTGTGGGATCCGCCGCCGAGCCGCTTCTGGTCGACGACGACCGCCATCGACAGGTTCTCGATCGCGTCCGCGTCCGGCTGCGGGTACCGGGGCAGGAAGTTGCGGACGAACATGCTGAAGTTCTCGAACAACTGTCGCTGGGCCTCGGCCGCGATCGTGTCGAACACGATCGACGACTTCCCGGACCCGGACACCCCGGTGAAGATCGTGATCTTCCGCTTCGGGATCCGGAGGGTGAGGTCCTTGAGGTTGTTCTCGCGGGCGCCGCGCAGCTCGATGTACTCGGTCATCCGGCCGAGGTAACGCCGCGCCCGCCGATCGATCCACCGCCCGAGGCGCAGGCGGATCTGCCGGGAACCGTCACCCGGGTCGCGCGTGAAGGTTCGAGACACGCCGCCCGGTGCCGGGTCGACCCCGGTCCGTTAGGCGGCGTGCTGCTCGGAGGATCCGTGGTTCCCACCCTCGCGCTCGCCTGGTCGGCCGCCGCTCACGCCGACCCCGCCTACATCCGCACCCCCGACCTGTACGGCGATCAAGTCGTGTTCGCCGCCACCGGCGACCTGTGGCTCGGCACCGTCGCCGGGGGCGTGCCCCGCCAGCTCACCACCTCGCCGGGCGACGAGACCCAGCCGTCGTTCTCGCCGGACGGGTCGAAGATCGCGTTCACCGCGCAGTACGACGGCAACACCGACGTGTACGTGATCCCGACCGCCGGTGGGGAGCCGAAGCGGCTGACCTGGGGCCCATACCGGGACGAGGTGATCGACTGGACCGCCGACGGCAAGGTGGTGTTCCGGACGAACGCGTACGAGGCGCACACCGTGTACGAGCTGTTCACCGTCGATGCCGGCGGCGGCGATCCGGTGAAGCTCCCGGTCGGGTGGGGCGCGCGGGTCGCGATCGAGCCCGGGACCAACCGGTGGGCCCTCGATCGGATCGGGTACGAGCGGCGCACCTGGAAGCGGTACCGCGGCGGGATGGCCGGGGACCTGTGGGTCGGCACCCCGGAGGCCGACTTCACCCAGGTCACCTCGTCGGCGTACGCCGAGGGGTTCCCGATGTGGTCGGGCGGTCGCCTGTACTTCCTGTCGGACCGCGGCGGCACCTCGGACCTGTGGTCGATGGCACCGGACGGCTCGGGTGCCACCCGGCACACCGACGGCGGCCAGGTCGCGGGACAGGCGTGGGACGCGCGGACCCCGTCGGTCGGGAACGACGGCCGGATCGTGTTCGTTCGCGGCGGCGACCTCCACCTGTTCGACCCGAAGACCGCCCAGGAGAAGACGATCCCGGTCGACCTGCAGGCGGAGCGGGTGATGTCCCGCCGCCGGTACCCGGACGTGAAGCAGCAGATGTCGTGGTACACGATCAGCCCGGACGGCGACCGGGTGCTGATCGTCGCTCGCGGCGAGGTGTTCTCGATCCCGGTCGAGGACGGGGTGGTCCTGCCGGTCACCCAGACCAGCGGGGCGCGCGAGAGCTGGGCGACGTTCTCGCCGGACGGCAAGCGGGTGGTGTACGTCACCGACGCGTCCGGCGAAGAGGCGATCGTCACCGCCGACGCGTGGGGCCGGGGCTCGACGGTGACCGTCGCTCCGCCCGCCGCGTCCGGGTGGCACTTCTGGCCGGTGTACTCCGGTGACGGCAAGCGGATCGCGTGGGCCGACTCGACCCAGACCCTGTGGGCCGCCCCCGCCGACGGCGGCGCTGCCCCGAAGCAGGTCGATCACGCCGACCAGAGCGAGATCCGCGACTATGTGTGGAGCCCGGACGGCCGGTACCTCGCGTACTCGAAGCTCGACCGGCTGGACTACGGCGCGGTGTGGGTCTGGGACAGCCAGACCGGCAAGACCACCCGGGTCAGCCCCGGCACCACCGACGATCACGAGCCGGCGTGGGATCCCGACGGGCGGTACCTGTACTACGTCAGCGAGCGCGCCACGAACCCGCTGCTCGGCGGGCGCGACTTTCAGGTGATCGAGGCCCGGAACTCGCGCCTGATGGTGGTGCTGCTCCGCGACGACGTCGAGAACCCGTTCGCCGACGACGCTGGCGTCCCGGGCGCCGAGCCTCCGGTGATCGAGGAGAAGAAGGTCCGGAAGAAGAAGCGCCAGCAGGAGGAGGAGGTCGCCGCGGGGCCGAAGCCGATCGCGATCGACTGGGACGGGATCGTCGACCGCCAGGTGGCGATGCCGATCGAGCGGGGCAGCTTCCACGGGCTGGCGGCCACCTCGACCGCGGTGTTCTGGATGTCGTTCCCGACCCTCGGGATGGTCGAGGAGGGTGGGGAGGCCTCGCTGCAGGCGTGGGACTACGAGCAGGAGGAGGTCGTCGACGTGGCCGACGGCATCGGCAACTACGAGCTCGCGGTGAACCGCGAGAAGCTGCTGCTGAACCTGGCGAGCGGGCTGTACGTGGTCGACGCGAAGGCCCAGCCCGCCACGATGGATGACGACACGCGGGTGTCGCTCGCCGGCGTGTCGCTCGAGCTCGATCCCCGCGAGGAGTGGAAGCAGATCTACTTCGAGGCGTGGCGCCACGAGCGCGAGTTCTATTGGGACGCGGGGATGGCCGGGATCGACTGGAAGGCGGTCCGCGACCAGTACGCGACGATGCTGCCGCGGATCTCGACCCGCGGCGAGCTCGGTGACCTCCTCGGGGAGCTGATCGGCGAGCTCGGGACCTCGCACACCTACGTGGCCGGCGGCGACGCCCCGAACCGGATCGACTGGGTCCAGCCCGGGCTGCTCGGCGCGGATCTGGTCCGCGAGGGTGACGTGTACAAGGTGGCGCGGGTGTACCACGGCGACCCGGCGGACGAGGTCGCGAGCCCGCTCCGCCAGCCGGGCCAGGTGGTGAAGGAGGGCGAGTACATCCTCGCGATCAACAACCGACCGTTCCGGAAGGACCGCCCCGCGCAGGCCGAGCTCGAGGGCAAGGCCGGCGTACCGGTGATGTTGACCGTCAACAGCACGCCGAACGCCAAGGGCGCGCGGACGGTCGTGGTGACCCCGGTCGACGACGAGCACGACCTCCGGTACGTCGACTGGGTCCGACGGAACCGGGAGTACGTCGCCGAGAAGAGCGGCGGCAAGCTCGGGTACGTCCACGTCCCGAACATGGGCACCGAGGGCCTCGTCGCGTTCGAGACCTGGTACTACCCGCAGCTCGACAAGCAGGGGATGGTGGTCGACGTCCGGTGGAACGGCGGCGGGTTCGTGTCCCAGCTGCTGATCGAGCGGCTGAGCCGCGAGCTCGTCGGGTTCAACCGGGCCCGGAACGGCGGCCTGTCGACCTACCCGTACCGCACGCTCAACGGCCCGTTCGTGGTGCTGTTGAACGAGTTCGCCGGCTCCGACGGGGACATCTTCCCGAACGCGGTCCAGCAGCTGAAGCTGGCCCCGGTGATCGGCACCCGGAGCTGGGGTGGGATCGTCGGGATCCGGAACGACAAGGAGCTCGTGGACGGCGGGATGCTGACCCAGCCGGAGTTCGCGAGCTGGTGGCCGAGCGGCGGGTGGATCGTCGAGAACCACGGGATCGACCCCGACATGGTCGTCCAGAACTCGCCGAAGGACGTGGCCGGCGGCGTCGACCGCCAGCTCGACCGGGCGATCGCCGAGCTGACCCGGCTGGTGGTCGAGCAGCCGCCGGTCGTGCCGACGTTCGGGCCGGTGCCGCCGAAGTCCCGCGACGCGTACAAGAGCGAGCTGCCGTGACCGACGACCGGCTGGTCGACGTGGAGATCAAGCTCGCGTTCCAGGAGAAGCTCCTGGCCGAGCTCGACGACACGATCCGGTCGCTGCGCGACGAGGTCGAGGCGCTGCGGGGCGAGGTCGCCCAGCTCGCCGAGCAGGCCCGGAGCGGGCGCGACGGGGATCCGGCGGGGCCCGGCGGGCTCGTCGACGAGAAGCCGCCTCATTACTGAGCGGGGATGCACGTCGTCACCCAGCGGCTCGACCCGATCGTCACCGACACGCTCGAGGTCCACCGGGTCCCGGCCGCCACCGACAACCTCGTGTGGGTGGTGGTCGACCGGGCGACCGGCGACGCCGCGATCGTCGACGGACCGTCGGCGGCCGAGGTCCTGCCGTACGTCGAGGCCCGCGGGATCCGGGTCGTGGCGGTGTGGAACACCCACACCCACGGCGACCACGTCGGCCTGAACCGCGACCTCGCGAAGCGCGGCCTGCTGCCGGCGCGGGTGGTCGGCCCGGCGGGGGCGGCGGCGGACGTGCCGGGGCTGACCGATCCGGTCGACCAGGGCGATCGGGTCACCCTCGGGCAGACCGTCGCCACCGTCTGGCGGACCGACGGCCACCTGAAGGGCCACGTCAGCTTCGTGGTCGACGGGTTCGTGTTCTGCGGCGACACCCTGTTCGCCGGCGGGTGCGGCCGGGTGCTCGGGGGCACGCACGCCGAGCTGTTCGACAGCCTGCTGCGCCTGGCGGAGCTCCCCGGCGACACCCGGGTGTGCTGCGCCCACGAGTACACGCAGGACAACCTCCGGTTCGCCTGGTCGGTCGAGCCGGGCAACGCGGCCCTCCGCGACCGGATCCGGCAGGTGTGGGCGATCCGGTCGGCGGGCGGGTGCGCGGTCCCGTCGACGATCGAGGTCGAGCGGGCGACCAACCCGTTCCTGCGGCCGGGCGCGCCGGAGATCCGGGCCGTGGTCGGCGACGGCTCGGCGCTCGCCGCGTTCACCGCCCTGCGGGACCGCAAGGATCAGGGCGCGTACAAGGCCCTCGGCGACGGTCCGCTGGCCGGGCTCCTCCAGGGGGAGCCGTGACGGGCGACGGTCGCGGCCTTTCTCTGGCGCTGCCTCCGGATCTCGGGCTACGCTGGCCGATCGAGGGAGACGCGTCTTGACCATCCTGCCGCTGTCGCTGGCGTTGGCGAGCGGGGGAGGGGGCTGCAGCTGTCAGCCGACCCTGCCACCGCCGCAGCCCACCGAGTCCGAGACCACCCCGACCGGCAGCACCGGGTTCACCGGCGACACCGCGCCCGAGCCGCCGTGCGACACCGTCGAGGTCGAGCCGAACGACTCGATCACCACGTTCACCCCGCTCGCGATGGAGTCCGAGGCCTGCGGCGTGATCGACGCGCCGCTCGACCTCGACTACTGGCAGTTCACCCTCGAGACGGACGCCTGGCTCCAGATCGAGGCCGAGGCCGGCAACGGCTCGGTCGCGAACATGACGTTCGTCCTCGCCCCGGTCGACTCCACCTGGGCCGCGTCGCGCAACGACGACCGCGAGAGCGTCGACGCGACCCTCCGGTTCCCGGCGCCCGCGGGCGTCTACACCCTCGCCACCAGCGAGCAGAACTTCCAGGGCGGCGAGCGGTACAGCTACGACCTGCTGGTGTCCGAGGCGAAGGCCCCCACCACCTGGACCCGGGCCGAGGTCGAGCCGAACGACGACACCCCCGAGGCCGAGGTGATCGCCGACGGCGACGCGGTGTTCGGGACGATCGAGGGGAACGGCGCGCTGCCCGACTTCGACTGGTACGTGCTCACGGTCCCCGCCGGCAGCCACACGCTGGTCGTCGACGTGGACGCGTTCGATCTCGGGTCGAGCGCGAACCTGACCGCGTTCCTGTTCGACCGCGACCTCCAGAAGCTGCCGGACGGCTGCAAGACGACCTGCGGCCCGACGGACCCGCTGTGCGAGACCTGCGCGCTCGACGAGGGCATCCCCGGGCTCGACCTCGATCCGGTCGGGCAGTACGACTCGCTCGGGGCCGAGCTCGTGTACATTCAGGTGTTCGAGGCGAACGACCGGGAAGGGCCGGCGAACTGGTACGTGTTGAACGTGCGGCTGGAGGCGCGGTGAGGACGTTCCTGGCGATCGCGGTGGCGGCCGGCTGCCACAAGAACCCCGACCCGCCGCCCCCGGGCGACCTGACGGACACCGGGTGGTTCACCACCTCGACCGCGACGGTCGATCCGGACCACTGCCCGGATCGGTTCGTGTCGTCGGTGCCGGCGGACGGGGCCGACGACTGGTACTGGCGGACGCGCCCGACCGTGTTCACCGAGACCACCGACCACGACGCGTACGACGTGTGGCTCCAGACCGCCACCGGCGAGCGGCTCGACACCACCCTCGTGTGGGACGAGCTCGGGCTCAAGGCGACGGTCGAGTGGGACGGCTACCTGCGGGCGAACACGGACTACGTGCTCGGGTACGAGGACTGCGCCTCGCTCCACACCGCCGCGTTCCACACGAGCTCGCTCGGGGCGCCGCTGCTCGACCCGCCGGGGTCGCTCCAGGGCAACACCTACCTGCTCGACTTCGTCGGGGCGAACTGGGAGCCGGCGGCGTTGTCCGGGGTGATGTCGCTGTACTTCACCACCCCGGTCCTGCTCGGGATCCAGCTCGCGACCGAGGACCAGATCGATCTGCTCGGCGGGCCCGGGGTCGCCGACGACTTCGGCGGGGTCGCGCAGGACGTGACCTCCCCGACGTGGGACTTCCCGCTGGCGGACTTCTCCGGCGCCCCGTTCCTGAACGCGGCGGTCGACCGGGTCAGCCTGAAGTACGGCGGCGTCGCGTCGGCGATCGAGATCCCGATCGAGGACTTCCTGTTCCAGGGCACGTTCTCCGCCGACGGCACGATCCTCGGCGGCGGCGTGCTGTCCGGGCTCGGTGACAGCCGAAACCTCGGCGAGGTGCTGAACCAGCCGGACAACCCCGGCGCGATGTGCGAGCTCGCGGGCAGCGTCGGTGTGGTGTGCCAGCCGTGCCGGGACGGCCAGCCGTACTGCCTCGATCTGCGGGCCACCGGGCTCGCGGGCGAGCTGATCCCCGGGCTCGCGCTGGTCGAAATTGGCGGCTGACGGGCGGTGGAGGCGGGTGACCCGGCACCTGCTCGGGGTG